>JAGLDC010000073.1 GCA_023145965.1 bacterium
ACAAACGGACTCGGCTAACACCGATCCAACGACAAGAGATTTATGACGCTCATTTCAAGAAGAACAGAAGAGTCTGCGACCTTGCACAAGATTATCATTTTTCGAGGCTCACAGTTTACAAGATATTAGAGCGAGGCCGTCAGAACGATTTTTCGATACATAAGAGCACAAATGCTCGGTTTCGCTGTCTTAAATACGGAATAAGGCGACTCGAGAAAGTCGAGAGAGCAATCGAGGAACGCCTTAAACGACAGGCAAAGCGCTATAACAAAGATTATCCGGGGCAGATGATTCATGGAGACACAAAAAGGCTTCCCCTCATCGAAGGCCAGAAAGCAAAGGAAAAAAGAGAATATCTTTTCGTTGCAATCGACGACTTCTCCCGGGAACTGTTTGCCGCTATATTGCCGGATAAAACCCAGCACTCGGCAGCGAATTTTCTTGAACAAGTTGTGGACGAGTGTGCTTATACCGCAGAACTGTATTACACCGACAATGGCAGAGAATACAAAGGAAACCCAAATCATCACGAGTTCATGGTAACATGCAAAGAACATAAGATAGAGCAAGGGTTTACGCGGGTAAGAACGCCCAGGACAAACAGAAAAGCCGAAAGAGTTATACGAACAATTATGGAGCAATGGCATGATAAAACTCGATTTAACTCATCCGCACACAGAATCAATGAACTCAAGCGTTATCTCAACTATTATAACTCGGTAAAACCACATAAAGGTATCGGGGGGTTTACTCCAATGGAAAAACTAATCGAGTATTTTTATCCCGATAAACTGTAAATAACCCTGGGAATTCTAACACCTAATATGTGCAATAATTTCAATATATCGACGGGCAGTCCTTGCTTTATGCCGGGCTCTCACCGTATCTTCGAAATGATTAAGTAACTCGGATACTTGCATCGATTTTTTAACGTATTTACCCAGTAGTAGGTCTTTTTCTTTTTCTAACCTTAGTTTCTTAGCTATAGCCACCAAGCCCGTTGCAGTCGATTTTTGTATTCTCTTTCCATCTTGATATCAGCTAAGATACCAAAACTTCCCCCTTTTATACTTTGATACCATGAGACCTCCTGTGTCAAATTGGTGACATAGCGTTTGTCTGTCTTTCCTATAATAAGAAAAATCAATGACTTACGCCATTGATTTTATACTTATGCCGAGAGCGGGACTTGAACCCGCACAGGCTAAATGCCCACATGGCCCTCAACCATGCGTGTCTACCATTTCCACCACCTCGGCGATATACTCAACTCGTTTATTGACCCGCTTCGGGTATCCCTTGGGGTAATTGCCCCGGAGGCGCAGTAGAAGGCATTCCGCTGGAGGCGGGTCTCTTCTTTGCCTCGGTCGTAATTACGCTATCGGGTCTGGTGCTAGATGGCCTGGTACCAACGATATTAATCGCTAGAGTAAGGACAACGAATACTATAGCAAGCGCAGTGGTAATTTTAGCGAGCAGATCGCTAGCACCACGGCCGCCAAAAACCGAACCAGCGCTCATTGTTCCGCCTAAAGCTCCGGCCAAACCACCGCCGCGACCTGATTGCAACAAAATCGAAACAACAAGGGCTATCGCGACCAAAAGATGAAATATTACAACAACATAAACCATTTTCTTACCATCATTAAATTTTTAACGCTTCGTTTATTATATCGCCGAAACTTTTAGATTCAAGACTTGCGCCTCCAATAAGCGCGCCATCGATATCCTTTTTTTCAAGTATCGCATAGACATTATCGGGTTTAACACTACCACCATATAGGATGCGACAATCATCGCCCGATTTACCGTATTTCTCAGACATCCAGAGCCGGATAAAAGCATGAGTTTCTTGTGCCTGCTCAGGTGTAGCTACAAGCCCAGTCCCTATTGCCCATACCGGTTCATATGCTAAAACCAGGTTTTGGCCAAATTCGATAGACACTCCATCGAGTGAAGCGGAAAGCTGGTTTTTCAGAACTCGATTAGTTTCCCCCGATTCTCTCTGTTCGAGGGTTTCTCCAATACAAAGAACAGGTATCAATCTCGATTTCATTGCCTTTTTAACCTTAGCGCATATGAAAGAATCCTTTTCTCCGAAGATATGTCGTCGTTCGGAGTGACCTAAAATAACCATCTCAGCACCGCATGTCAAGACCATTTTTGCAGATATTTCTCCAGTGAATGCGCCAGCAACTTCGGGATGAATATTTTGTGCTCCTACTACGATCGGGCAGTATCGCATAATCGAAGCAATTTTCTCGATAAATGGTGCCGGAGGAAAAACTGCAATATCAATTTTTTTGGCCGCAGATGAGTATTCAACAATAGAAGCTGCAAGCTCAGTTGCCGACTGCAGGGTTAAGTTCATTTTCCAATTGCCAGCAATGAAAAGGCGTCTTTTTTTATCCAATGTTTTTCCTTTCGGTTAAAACCTCGATGGCTGGTAATGGTTTACCTTCGAGAACTTTAAGCGAAGCTCCACCGCCAGTCGAGATATGAGTGACTCTGTCTTCCATCCCGTATTTCCTTGCCGCCGATGTTGTATCGCCACCTCCCAAAACTACAGTAGCGCCGTTTTCATATCGTTCGGCTAGTGATTTAAATATCTCGCGTGTGCCATGAGAGAATTTATCGACCTCGAACGCTCCCAGGGGGCCGTTCATAATAATTGTTTGTGCGCTTTCGAGTTGTTTCTTAAATCTAGCGATTGTATCAGGGCCGATGTCAGCTATAGTGAGATCTTCTGGTATGCTATCGTAAGAAGCAACTACCTTAGTTCCCTCCATACTAATTTTGTTGGAAACGATAGCATCGAGTGGTAAAAGAAGCTTACCGGAATTTGGTATCATCGAACCGGCTTTTTCGAGAATCTGGTGAGCGACGTCTATTTTGTCATGTTCGCAGAAAGATGAACCGGACATTACACCGAGGCTCTCGAAAAATGTGCAAGCCATAGGACCACCGATGAGTATCTCATCGCAACGGTCGAGAAGATATTCAACCATACCCAATTTGGAGGAGACTTTGATTCCTCCGATTATTGCAATAAATGGGCGCTTTGGGTTTGCAACGAGTCCCTCAAGCATCTCCATCTCACGAAGAACAAGATAGCCCAGCGCCGAAACAGGAACGAATTTGGCAACTGCCACCATGCTGGCATGTTTGCGATGAGTTGTTGCGAAGGCATCATCGATATATATATCTGCATCGCCAGCTAATTTCTGCGCAAAGACTTCATCGTTTTCCTCCTCGCCGGGATAGAACCTCAAATTCTCGAGTAAAATAACATCGCCGGGTTGAGCGGAAGCCCTCACTTCTTTGACCTTGAGACCAATGCAATCGTCAACAAATTTTACTTTGAGCCCAATAAGTTCACTTAGTCTTTCGGCTACTGGTCGAAGGCTTAAATCGGAGTTCCTACGGCCCTTGGGTCTGCCACAATGCGACAAAAGAAATACGATTCCGCCATCATCGATTATCTTGCGGATTGTCGGAAGTGTAGCTCTTATCCTGCCGTCGTCCTGAATAATCCCATTTTCGAGAGGGACATTATAATCCACTCTGATCAGAACACGCTTTCCCTTGCACGAGAGGTCTTCGATAGTGAGCTTGCTTAAGTATGACATTTTGCCCCTTTCTACAACATCATCTTTATCATATCCACTGCTCGGTTTGAGAATCCCCATTCATTATCATACCATGATAGGACTTTTATGAATGTTCCCCCCATAACCTTAGTATCCATCGGTGAAAAAATGCTGCTATACGAATCCCCTATGATATCGCTGGAAACAACCGGGTCTTCACAATATTTGACTACACCCTTCATCGAGCTATCTGCATATTGTTTAACCTTAGCATTAATCTCCTCCACTGTAGTGGTTTTTTCGATTCTGCAGGTTAAATCGACGAGAGAACCATCGGCTACAGGCACACGAACCGCCATTCCATCGAGCTTTCCCTCCATATCTGGTATAACAAGGCTAAGTGCTTTTGCTGCACCCGTCGTTGTTGGGATAATATTCTGCGCGGCGGTTCTGGCACGCCTTAAATCCTTATGCGGAAGGTCGAGTATTCGCTGGTCGTTAGTGTATGCGTGGATGGTAGTCATTAGACCGCTGATAATTCTGAACTCGTCATGAAGTATCTTAACGATAGGCGCGAGGCAATTGGTCGTGCAGCTTCCGATTGAAACAATGTGATGTTTATCTTTATTGTAATCATCAAAATTAACGCCTTTCACGAAGGTGCCGTCGAGTGGCGTCTTGCCCGGTGCGGAAACGAGGACTTTCTTAGCGCCGGCTTCGATATGCCATCCGGCCTTCTCGCGAGTGCGAAATATGCCGGTCGATTCGAGCACGATATCGATGTTCTCCTCTTTCCATGGTAGGGCTTTGGGGTCTCTTTCCGCAGATACTAAAATTTTCTTTCCGTCAATAAAAATAGCGTTATCTTCGCTCTTAACCTCATGGTTCCAGACACCGTAGGTGCTATCATATTTTAGAAGATGCGCAAGAGTTTTTGAGTCGGTAATGTCGTTGATATGCGCGACCTCGATATTCGGGTCGTCCCAGATAATTCTCATTACTTGTCTTCCAATTCTTCCAAAACCATTGATGGCTAATTTCATTTTTCCTCCATTAATTATTTTTAATATCGGCACCACAATAAAATTCGTTGTAGTGTTTTAAGAAATATTTGTAATTCATGCTAAAGATTTTCCTATCGGTTTCCCATCGACGCATTTCTATCTGAATATCATCGGTTTCATTATCGAGAATGTAACCGGTTAAATAGGCGACTGGCTGCATATTGGGGCCTATCATCGATTTCATCTCGCGAATATATTTATTATAATCATCGGGAATAGCACTCATATATCTCTTTTGATGCTGGACTTCGACGGCGTTGTTCCGATCATCGAAGTAATCCTCCGGCCCGACTAAATATACATCGTAACCGCAACGAACGCTTATCAGGGCCATTTCGGAGGTTGCATCCCATTCGGGATAATCCCCGACAATTGCTTCTCCAACTATCTTAACGATACTTTCGATTAAATCTTTCCCCGAATCGATATCGATTTCCTCGAATTCCTGATAAACAGCGAACACTGCGATTTTGTTATATTGTGAGGGCGTATAGTCCTCGGGGATTTGCGAACAGGAAAGTCCGAGAAGCGACGCCAAAACAACGATGAATGTCAAGTAGGTAGTTTTCCTCAAAGTTTTACTCCCTGAAAAGGTCTTTAATGTCCAAAAGGCTATTAAAAACCTTCTTTATCTTTTTAATTTCGTCTGTCATTTTGATGGTTACAATATCCGTGCCGCGCAGTGCAACCATAACGCCCGATTTATTTTCGGCAATTGCGTTTGTGGCAGCAACTCCGAATCTTGTCGAAAGAACTCTATCGAAAGCACTTGGATTTCCACCGCGTTGAAGATGTCCAAGGACTACATGACGGCTTTCCCAATCGATTTTATCCTCGATTTCATCCGCAAGAATTTTTCCAATTCCTCCGAGATGGATATGGCCGAACTCGTCGCGTTCGGCATCTCCAATGAAAAGCGAACCGTCGACGTCGTTTTCTATCTCAAGTTTAGCACCCTCGCTAACTGCGATAATTGCATATTCTTTACCATCTTCGCGCATTTTTTTAAGCGGTTCGAACAAATCTTTATCCAAATCAAAAGGTATCTCTGGAACTAGTATTATATCGGCGCTTCCCGCAAGACCGGATTCCATTGTTATCCAACCGGCGTGGCGACCCATAATTTCGACTACTATAACGCGATTGTGGCTTTGTGCGGTTGTATGAAGACGGTCGATTGCCTCGGTGGCGATATTTAAAGCGGTATCGAAACCGAAGGTGACGTCTGTCCCGGTAAGGTCATTATCAATTGTCTTAGGCACACCGACTACATTGAAGCTATTATCGAGCTTCCATAGACTATACGCGGCGCCGAGTGTGTCTTCACCGCCTATTGCGATAATAGCATCGAGACCGAGTTTATGGAAATTATCGATAGCCATTCGCGCTTCAGCTTCATTGCTAGCGGGATTTGTTCGACTTGTGCGAAGTATTGTTCCGCCTATAGGAAGAATATTGCTCACATCTTTGATTGAAAGCGGTTGTGTAATTTTTTCAAGGAGCCCCTTCCACCCGAATTTTAGACCGACGAACTCCATATCGTGATTACGAATTCCCGAATATACCGCCCCTCGAATGACCCCGTTCAAACCGGGACAATCGCCTCCACCTGTCAAGATTCCTATTTTTTTATTCATTCAATCCTCCATCTATTCATTTAATCTATGTAACATAAAAATATAATAAAAATAAGTCAAGACAAGAAAATGTGTTTTATTTTAAGTCTCAAAGCAAGGGCTTAAAAATTATTATTCACGACACGATTTTACAGATCATGACCTCGGCGAAATAAACTACCCGCGCTTATCGAGCGACCACGCTATCCAAGCAGTGAATAAAATATATTAAAAGCATATTAATGTGATATTTCAGGAGGGATGGTTCCCAACGCTACCGAATAAACAAAGAAAAGCCTCCGTGATTCAACGCGGAGGCTCTGGCTCTAAAAATCTGGCGAAAGAGAGGATTACTTAGCT
Organism: bacterium; assembly: GCA_023145965.1. NCBI lineage: Bacteria > bacterium. The sequence continues at coordinate 6,631 of JAGLDC010000073.1, forward strand.
AGAATAAGAATAGCGCTTTTTGAAACGCCGGCAAATGACGTTTTTGCGAAATAAATGCCTGCGGGCATAGCTTCTCCAGATACATCGGTGCCATTCCAATAGCTTCCACCTTCGATTGTGTTAATGAGTCTTCCGTTCATGTCGAATATATCGACATAGGATGGAGCGTCGATTTTGCAGGAAGGGTTGAATGGATTAGGTGTCACAGAAATAGCGTAATCCTGTGGTTTAACTGTTTCGATAATGTCGGTTCCAAGATTAATATCCATACCGGATTCGGATAAACCTCCTCCGCCGACAACTACCATCTCTCCGAAAGGTCCATCATAAAAGGCCGACAGTTCGCCGATGTCGAGTGTGCTGTTGCCGTTGATATCAGCGAAAGCCTCGAGTTTTTTTGGCCCGGAAGGAATGTCGAAGAGAGTATAATCGGCGACGCCTACGCAAAAAGTCTCTTCAAGCTCTGCTACACCACCAGAGAATTCATTATATGCATCATAAATATTGATGCATAAGTCACCCGGATCGCCGCCGTAGGTAATGGTTCCAGCGATGTTGGCAGAGGGGGCGAGGGTAACATCCACTCCACTGGCCGAGCCATCGGTCAGAGTAACTACGCTTGAATGCATTCCTGCGGGATTACCGCTAGCTGGCGTCATATCAACAAGCATAAGTGCTATGCACCAGTAGTTAACATCATTCATGAGTGTGTCAGCAGTAATGGTGTATTCACCCGGAACCGAAAGAGAGGTTGCCGGAAGTGTCATAAGATCGATAGTTGTGTTGCCTTCATCAATACATCCAACAACTATCATCCCTGTTTCGGTTCCTGAATAGGTTACTGTTCCGCTAACAGAACCACCAAAAACCGTTCCTACCGCCAAAGCAGTCGCGATAATAAAAGTTAGATTTTTCATGTGCCCTCCATTTAATTTTGGGTTAAAAAATTTCTAATAATCTAATATTTTGTTTTTATTTTTGCAAGGACAAAAATTCGTTGGCAATTAAAACCTTAAAGTCCAGCGTTTTTGCTTGATATCTTCGCGATTATAATATACGCCATGCACCTTTAATCCACGATTATCAAGTAAAGTGATAATCCCACCAAGGCTTGAAAGAACAGTGCTATTCCCCGATAGCTTAATTGTTAAAAACTGCCCCGGCTTGATAATGGTTTTGGTGATTACCTCTTTATTCATAAGCAGATCCGCAATGGAGAAACCATCTAGATCGACAGGTTTATCAGTCACATTAAGCAAGGTTACTTTTTGTTCAACAGGTTTGTTTCCGTCGAAATGAAGAGTTGCCCCCATGATATATACTTCAGGAATGTCCGGTATCTCAGGATCATCGTAACTTTCAGGAATAGGTAGGGGTTCAGGGCCTATTGGAAATCCAGTTGCGTCGTCGGTATGTCTGGACTGTGATTGGAACACAACAAAAACAGCTGTCCAAAGGTTATCCTTGGGATAATAAAAGAACAGCGCGCCATCCTGCCATACACCATTCTCCCTACTCCATTTGACATAACTTCCTTGGTTTTGATGCACATTCTGGATTGTTTTACTCGGGTCGAATCCAAAAAATCTATCTTTGGTTTCTCCAGGGCCGTGAATTTCTCCGAAAACATAAACAAGAGCATCTTTATCTTCCATAGCTGAAAGGACACAGTTGTCCATTATATTATTGAAACCGCCGCCAGGGCCTATTCTTCCCTGAGGGAGTTTAATAAGTTCATCCATCTTAAAAGGATTAAGCCGAATATAATCTATAGCGCCACTGCTTGGAGTTTTATCCAGATTAGTAAACCCCATTTTATATCTTCCCAATCTACTCGTTAATGGGTGATTAAAATTATCGATAACCCTATATCTTATATTTGATGGATAGGCCTCCGATTTGACAGTAATTTGAACCCTAAATTCGTTTTTGCCGTCAGAAACATGCATATGGTAATATGGGCTTAAACCGGTTCTGCAGGGAAGTCGATTAACAGCATATCCTTTAAAAACTCCATAGTTTTCAAGTGGCATAATTCCTCCTGAGTATTTGCTTTGTTATATCTCAAAGATAATTCATTTTTTTAAAAACGCAACGATATAAAAAGAAATAAGAGTAATTATAGCATATATTTGTATTTTATTGTTGACGGTATTTAGAGTATTGTCGGTTATAATTAACATTAATTTAGATATTCTGTTTGACTTGTTCTCGAAGAAATTATAAATTTAGTTCTAATGAGAACTATTATTAAATTATTGTTGTTGCTTCTGGTTTCTGTCCCACTTTCAGGAATCAACCTTAAAGCCGGTGTAGGATATTCCGCGTTATCCCAAAAATATGTTCTTTTTGAGGAGGATACACTATCGACCTCCAACGAGGGAAAGCTGTTTTTAGAAGGGAACGTCGGAAGTCAATACGGCAAACCCGGGATTCGTGCTAATTGGTTGCTATCTGGGGGGACTTCAAGTTTTTTGGGGCGCGGCTGGTGCAGATGGAAGCGCTTTTTTAATGAAGATCTCTCACTTATCACCGAGTTATCATCGGATTTTAGAAAACCTTATGAGAAGGCTACCTCTGTTGGTTATTTTAAAGGATCTGGGTTTGCTAAAATCAAGCGTGATTGGGATGAAACATCAATTGCTGCAAAAATCGCCTATGAGAATAAAGTTTATTCAGGTGAATCGTCATATTCCTACGATTATTCACTTTCTCGTTTTCGCTTTGATGTTGTAAACCCCTTCTTTGGAAACGATGAATTGGATATTGGATACCAATTCGCTTTCAGATTTGCTCCGGATACTATCAAGGCAAATTACATTAGAAACAATTTCTATATCACATGGGATAAATTTTGGGATTCCGACTATATCCGAGCCGATGTCGAAGCCGAGAGACGAGTTTACAATCGAAGTGACCTCTATGGTAATAACTGGCACGTTAATGGATATTTGAGTCCGAGCATTGGAATAAGCAAGAAATTAACATTGTCTCCGCGATTTATTATCGAAGGTTATCGCTATGATTGGGCAAACGAAACCCATCCTAACCGTGAAACTATTGAATTTGCACCGGGTATTGAATGGAACTTTTCCTCTTTTGTAAAGGGCGAGTTGGCACCTAAATACCTTATTAACCATGCGGATAAAGAGGTTACGACGGATAATTATCAGGAGTTTTCCGCCGAGATCGGTGTTGACTGGTTGCAATATAAAAAAATATGGTTTTTTTCTAGGGCTGAGATTGGAAAGAGGATTTATAAATACGAGCCTCCAGAAATATACTCATTGTATTCGGATTTTATGTTCATCGAAGGAAGTATGTATCTTACATGGTGGTTAGTTAAAGGGCTTCGTTTCGATTTGATGGCCAGTTACACTCCTGAATGGCACGATATTCACGATGATGACCTGACTACATTATATTTTTCAACTAATCTTAGATACGAGTTTTTACATAAATAAATATTATGGAGTGTTCTAAATTCTCAAATGCCCAAGCAATATTCATTGATGGGCGTTTCGTAAGCGGTAAAGACCTTCTAATTAGCGATGGGATTATTCATAAAATAACACCACGCGTATATAAAGACAAAGAAAAAATCGGAACAGATGCGGTCTTCGACTTGAAGGGTAAATATATTCTACCTGCTCTTTGGGATGTTCATGTCCATTTTTTCCAAACAGGTATTCGGATGATAGAATTCGACGGAGGGAAGTTTATCACAGAAGAAGACCTTATGGATGGAATGTCCGATTGGCTTTTAGATCACAATATGATAAATGGCTATGGTTATTCGCCATTCGAGGATGGCGAACTGCCAACCCGCAATGTTTTAGATGGAATATCCTTGGATAAACCGATCTTTTTGCGGCGAATTGACGGCCATTCAAGTTGTTTAAATTCTAGAGCGATAGAAATGATGTCCGCTAGGTTGGATGTCGTAGCCGATTTTGACGAAATACATGGTTGGCTTTTCGGTGAAGCGCATATATCCGCAGATAGATATATACTATCCCAAATTCCAAAGGATAAGCTAGTCTTAGCCGCCAAGTCAGTTTCGGAATTCGCCTTGTCCAAAGGTTGCGGAGCCATTGGAGCGCTTGTTCCGAGCGTGGAATGGATGAAGATACTCCTTGAATTGAACATGCCCATCAGGATTTTTCCTCGCCTCGAGACGCTTGATCCGTCAGAAGCCGAGAAACTGGGTCTCACGCGCGTCGGTGGATGTATGCCCATGGTCGATGGTGCTTTAGGAAGCCATTCCGCGTTACTTACAGAACCATATTCGGATAGGCCATTCACTCGCGGTGTTGCGGAGATTACTCAAAAAGACTTGAATATCTGGTTCGAGGCTTCTGGCAGGCTTAATCTATCTACTGCAACCCATGCTATTGGCGATGGTGCAGTCGATATGATATTAAGAGCCGTATCTCGCATGCCCGAGGCTAATAAACCTCCCAAAATTCGTATCGAACACGCGGAATTGCTTCGAGATGACCAGATAGAAGCGATAGCGGAACTCGGAATTTCACTTGCGGTTCAACCAGTTTTCGAAAAGCTTTGGGGTGGTTCCGATAAACTATATGCTCGCCGACTCGGTCCTCGGTGGCGAATGACCAACAGGTATCGCGATCTTCGGTCTGCGGGTATATCAATTGCTGGAAGCTCGGATAGCTATATTACACCCATCGATCCACTCGATGGGATATTTTCGGCAGTTGATCACCCAAATGAAGACCAGCGAATTACCCTTAGTGAGGCGATTTCAATGTTCTGCTCTGAGGCGGCAAAGAGCGAAGGTGTCGAGGATGGATTAGGTTCGATTAATATCGGTCAATCGGCGGATTTCATTGTTCTTTCAAAGATGCCAGAAAAGGGAGATTACAAAATAGAAGCCACTTTAATCGATGGCCGTATAGAATATGGAGAAATAAATGGATAAAATGAGATTGGCAGTTTTTGTTTCGGGAAGCGGTTCTAACCTACAGGCCATAATCGACTCCGTGAGAGATGGAGACCTCGATATAGATATCGGTCTCGTTCTTTCGAACAACGCAAATGCTTTCGGTATTCAAAGAGCTAAAGACGCCGGAATTCCGACTTTATTGATAAATAGCAAGGATTTTGCTTCGAGAGATGAGTTCGTTGAGGCCTTTTTATCCTCTCTTGCTGAATATGGAATTAATTTTATAGCTTTAGCAGGCTATTTAAGGAAAATCCCCTCGGAGCTAATAGAGCGATATAAAGGTAGAATTGTAAATATCCATCCGGGGCCTTTGCCCGAATTTGGCGGTAAGGGCATGTTCGGAATTCATGTTCACGAGGCAGTTCTCAATTCATCCAGAAAAACCACCGAGGTGACGGTTCATTTTGTTACCGAAGGTTATGATGAGGGTGCAATAATCGCGAAGTGCGAAGTTCCTATTTACAAAGATGATACACCTGAAATCCTTCAACAACGGGCACTAAAAGTAGAGCACGAGCTTTATCCGCAGGCGTTAAAGAAATTTATCGAAGGACATTAAATAGGCATATAGCAGATTATTTTAAAGAATGAGCTTTTAAAAACCATATTAATTGATTATTCTTTAATTGTGAGAATATTAAACTCCTTATTATTTTTAGCTGTAACTGCCACGCTTTGTTTGGCTCAAACCCTTTCTATGAGGATAATTTGTAGTATTCCCTCACATATCGATGAGTCATCGGGTATAGAGGTATTAGGGCGAAACCGAATATTATCCTTCAACGATAGTGGGGGAGAGGCTGAGATTTTTATTTTCGATACACTCGGCACAGATTTAGGAACTTTTGTAATCGATGGCGCGACAAACATCGATTGGGAGGATATAACCCGCGACGATGAGTTTATTTTTATTGGAGATTGCGGAAATAACTCCAATACCCGAACCGATTTGTGTATATACAAAACCAATATCCCGGATTCTCTTTGTTCGGCGAATTTATCTTGTTCGTCGATAGATTATTATTATCCTGACCAAACTGCTTTTCCCCCACCCGATAGCGAAAAGAATTTCGATTGTGAGGCATTGGTTTCACATGGCGATTCGCTTTTTCTTTTCACAAAGAATTATAGTTCGCCTTTCACAGGTTATACAAAAAGGTATGCTATTCCGAAGACACCGGGTTCCTTTTCCGCCACGCTTGTCGATAGCTACTATACCGGTGTTCCGATTGCCAGTGGAGGACAGCTGACAGCCGCCGATATTTCCCCTTCTGGCGACAAGCTTGTCTTATTGGCATATCGGTATCTCTGGATTTTTAGGGATTTTTCCGGCTCCGATTTTTTCTTGTGTGATACCTTTGCTTTTACGCTTCCTACTCTTTCGCAAATTGAAGCTGTTTGCTTTGTTTCGGATAGCGAGCTTTATTTAACGGATGAGCTTGTTTGGTTTGGAGGAACGCCCTACGGCGGCAATTTGTATTATGCGAATCTAAACGAGGCGCTTGGTGTATCTGCAAACCCCAAAAAACCAATCGATATTGGCATTACAGCTTATCCTAATCCCTTCAATTCATCTGTGAGAATTGCCATAGATGCACCCGTAGGGGCCGGGTCGGCCAATCCCTATTTAATGGGCGAGGAAACCTTGCACCCAAAAATCGATATATTCGACTTGAACGGTCGATGCGTGGCGGAATTATTCTCTCCATATTCCTTTTGCACTTCCGACTCCCTTGTTAAAGGGATTTCTGAATACGATTCTAACAGTGTTGAAATTCCGCGAGGATCATGGGAGATAATCTGGGCACCGGGAAAAGCTATCGGTTCTGGTATCTATCTCGTGCATTTGCAATTTTATAATGGCTCAACAGCCACGAAAATGGTGGTTTATATAAAATGACCTTTGCATAAACTCTGATTGTTTTTGAGCAAGAGAGATTCGTGAATGATTAGGCAAATTGAATCTATTTTTTAAAGCATAATAAGAAATCTCTTATTCGACCGTGACGGATTTTGCTAGATTCCGCGGTTGGTCGACGTCTGTGCCGCGATCGACGGCCACGTAATATGCAAGAAGCTGCAATGGAACGGCAGCAATCATGGGCATTACAAGAGGATCGGCGGATGGAAGGTAAATAATATTCTGAGCTAGCTCCGCGATTCTCTTATCACCTTCTGTAGCAAGAGCAAGAACCTTTCCACCTCGAGCGCGAACCTCCTCTACATTAGAAATAATCTTATCGTGAAGAGGATCCTCAGTTGCGATAAATACTGCTGGCATATCTTTATCGATAAGGGCGATAGGACCGTGTTTCATCTCCGCAGCGGGATAGCCCTCAGCATGGACATAGCTGATCTCTTTTAGTTTAAGAGCGCCTTCGAGTGCGACGGGATAATTCAAACCTCTTCCAAGATACAGAAAATTGTTATATTTTGAGTATTCTCGAGCGATCTTGCGAATTTCCCCTGTTTTTCTTTCATCGTCGAGAACTTTTTGCACTTTGTTAGGAACGTCCATAAGTTCGCTAACAAGTTCCCTTCCGCGGATGGTCGAGAGACCGTGCATACGCGCCAACAGAAGCGCCACTTCGCTTAAAACCATTAGTTGGCTTGTAAAGGCTTTGGTAGAAGCGACTCCTATCTCGGGGCCGGCATGGATATACACTCCTGCGTTTGTTTCCCTAGCAATGGTCGAACCCACGACATTGACGATACCGAAAACGGGAGCTCCCTGTCTTTTTGCCTCTCGAAGTGCCGCTAGCGTGTCCGCTGTTTCACCGGATTGGCTGATTACGAATAATGCATCGCCATCTCTAATGATTGGCCCTCTATAACGGAATTCCGAAGCGTAATCCACCTCGACCGGGATACGGGCGAGCTCTTCTATAAGATATTCTCCAATAAGAGCTGCATGCCAGCTTGTTCCACAAGCAGTGATAATAATTCGGTCAATATTTCGGAGTAAATCAAAATAGGATTCTAGCCCGTTAAGTCTTGCTGCGCCTTCATCGCTATTCAATCTACCTCGAATTGCGTTCCTTAAGGTATCCGGTTGTTCGCAAATTTCTTTCAGCATGAAATGATCATATCCTCCCTTTTCGATCTCTGATAGGGATAGGGATAGTTTTTCAATTTGTGGTGTTATTTCCTCGGCATCTAAAGTGCTCATCTTTACCGAGTCTGCTTTGATTGTAGCTAATGTTCCTTCGTCGAGATAGATCACTCGGTCGGTATAGCGAATAATTGCTGAAGCATCGGATGCAACTAGATTTTCTCCATCTCCAATTCCAACTAGAAGAGGGCTTCCATGTCTCGCGGCAAATATCTTGTCTGGTTCATCCTCGAAAAGAACTGCTAAGCCATAAGTGCCCTTTACTTCACGAAGCGCTTCTCTAATTGCTTTCCAAAAAGGCAACTGTGAGCCATCACCATAAATATCCTCGATAAGATGTGCGATAACTTCGGTATCTGTTTCTGTGGTGAATTTATGTCCTTTTTCGGTGAGGTATTTCCTAAGTGAACGGTAATTCTCAATTATACCATTATGCACAACGGCTATTTTCCCTGTGCAATCGGTATGAGGATGGGCGTTTTGGTTGTTAGGTTCGCCGTGAGTGGCCCATCGTGTATGGGCAATACCAACGCAGGTTTTATCCTTGAGGTTAGCTGTTTTGCGGGTGAGCATGTCGAGTTTGCCTGCTGATTTGATGGTTTTGAGTTTACCGTTGTAAAGATACGCTATACCCGATGAATCGTAACCACGATATTCAAGTCTTTTAAGGCCGTCGAGTAGGATTGGTATTGCTTCATGTTGACCTATATATCCGATTATACCGCACATGGGAACTCCTTAAAAAAAATTCACTTCAGTATGTCTGCTTTAACGCAACTGCTATGCCAGCGCGGATTTCACAGCAGAGATGAGTTTCTCGCTTTCACTGATTTCCCCTGCTTCGGCGATTATTCTCAATATCGGTTCGGTGTTTGAAGCTCGGACATGCACCCATTTATCGTGCCATGAAAAGCGTATGCCGTCGGAGAGGTCTATTCCTTGGGGATTTAGCTTGCTTTTCAATTTGCCTGAAACGGAATTGTCGAATTGGCCGTCGAAGGGTGTTTTCGTTTTGAGCATGAAGAGTTTAGGAAAACAGGCAATGGCTTCCGAAAGGGCTTTATCTTGACGAGCTAGATGGTTGAGTATCACAGCCGCTGCGAGAATAGCATCACGTCCGGGATGGCATTCAGGAACAATAAGTCCGCCATTACCCTCACCGCCGCATGGGGAATCTATCTCGAGCATCTTCTTAGCGACATTTATTTCGCCGACAGGCATTCTAATAACTGGCTGATCTAAGGATTCTACCATAGCACTTGTGGATAGGTTAATTACAACAGGGCCAGGTTTGAAATGTAACACTTCAGCTACGCCAAGCGCAAGAGTGTATTCTTCGCCGATAGCGTGACCTAGATCATCGACCAAGGCGAGACGGTCGGCATCAGGATCGGTAGCAAATCCAATATCGGCGGAATTGGAGATAACAGCCTTCTCGAGGGCAGTTAAATTCTCGGGAATTGGCTCGGCGCCATGGCGGAAAAAACCATCGGGCTTACAGTTAAGCTCTATAATGTTACAATTCAATTTCACAAGAAGTGGAAGCAATGCGATTGCCCCTGTGCCGCCATTAGCATCGACAACGACCTTAAAACGCCTTTTGCGAATGCTCTGGATATCTATATAGGGTAAACCCAATACTCTATCTATATGTTTTTCTACAGGGTGTTTACCCTCCACTATTTCTCCTATCGAATCGAATTTCACCCATGCAGGTTGTTTTTTTATATGAGATTGTAAATCTGTGAATGCAAGAGAGTCGAGGAAAAGTCCTCCTTTTCCAAGAAATTTAAGAGCATTCCATTCCGATGGGTTGTGGCTTGCGGTTATTATTATTCCCCCTGCGGCATCAATTTCATCAACATACACTTCTACGGTAGGCGTGGCCTGAATTCCTATATCGACAACTTCTCTGCCTGCAAGTTGAAGCGTTCCGCATACTAATCTAGATATCGCATCCCCACTCGTCCTGCTGTCTCTACCAACTACAATTTTACCCGGCTCGAGTATTTCGGCAAAGGCCGAACAGTAATTCAAGAGAATCTCTGGGTTCAACCCACGACCGACAATCCCTCTGACTCCACTAATACTTTCCTTTAACATTCGAATCTCCCTATTTATGGTATATTGTTTGCATAAAAAAATGCTTCGAACTATAATTGTCAAGCACTGTTTCGAAGGAAAAAATTAAAAGCTTGTCGAAAATGTTATTTAGATTATATTTATGCAATTTTAAAACCAAAACCGCCGAAAGGGGAAAAAATGAAATTAAGAACTATCATGCTTTGCTCTATTTTGATGCTATCGACCTTCATCGGAGCAGCAGATTTTAAAATGGGTTATATTAATTCAGATAGAATTCGCACGGATTTCGATGAGTTTATCGATGCTCAAGCTCAATTCGATAAGGATGTTACAGTATGGGAGGCCGATGCTGGCAAATTCGAGAAGGAAATCATCGATATGCAATCTGAGTTAGAACAACAATCGCTTCTTTTATCTGAGGACAAAAAGCGTGAACGCCAAATGCTTATTTCACAGAAGCAGAAAGAGTATCAGCAATTTCTTTCTGATATTTTTGGAACCGGTGGCAGGGCGGAAAAGAGAAACGCCGAACTTACAACTCCTCTTCTAGATAAGATCAACAAGTCAATCATAGATATAGCCGAAAGCCAAGGTTACGACCTTGTTCTGGATGTTGCTGGCGGCAATATTGCATACATAGACGAGAATCTCGATATTACCGATATGCTTCTCGAAGAGCTCGAGGCTGGAACAAGCGAATAATGCGTGCAAGCGAAATCGCAAAGTTTTTAGACAGCGAATTTATAGGCCCCGGTGACCCGGATATTTCTTCGATTGGATCGATAAATTCTGCCTCTTCGCGGGATATTGTTTTTCTGCATAATCCATCGTATAGAAAGTGGCTTACTGAAACGAAGGCTGGATGTGTTGTGCTTAAAAAGGAGAATATTCCTATTGAGCGCAATTATGCAGTGATTGTATCGACCGACCCGCATCGAAGTATGGCCGAGTGTGTCGATATTCTTTATCCCGAACGACTACCAAAACCTCAAATCAATTCCGAAGCGAGGATTCATGCTTCGGCGCGGGTAGCTGAAGGGGTTTACATCGGCCCATTCACTGCTATCGGTGCAGATTCCGTTATTGAAGAGGGGTGTGTTATTGGAGATGGAGTATCTATAGGCCAAGATGTTATAATTGGACCAAAGAGCATGATCTATGCAGGTGTCAAGATATATTCAAAAACTGAGATCGGTGAGAAATGCATAATCCATGCCGGAACAGTTCTTGGCTCAGATGGTTTCGGCTTTGCGCCTACACCCGAGGGTATTCTTAAAGTAAGGCAAGTGGGTAAGCTTATTATTGAGGACAGTGTAGAGATTGGCGCGAATTGCACCGTCGATAGAGGAAGTTTTGGTGAAACCCGTATTGGTAAGGGAAGCAAGATCGACAATCTTGTTCAGATTGCGCATAACTGCATTATTGGCAAGTATTGTCTTATTGCTGCTCAATCGGGATTTGCAGGAAGCACTTCATTGGGTGATCGGGTTATGGTTGCCGGTCAGGTCGGCTTTGCTGGCCATCAAAAAATTGGTGACGATTCACTTTTTTATGCAAAAAGTGGAATAACCGGCGATGTTCCGGCCGGGAGTAGATATTTCGGTATTCCTGCTAAAAATAGCATAGAAGCTCACCGAGAGAGTGTTTATGTATCTCAACTAAATGGGCTTTTTAAGCGGGTTAAAGAGCTTGAGAAAAAGCTTAAAGAGATATAGCTTAATAAATTGATAGTAAAAGAGATAGGTAGTATATGAAAAGCCAAAATGTTCTCCGTGTTTTTCCTTTTATTTTAGTAGCTTCAATTTTATTTGGCCAACCAAATTCTTCGGCCGATTTCGGGCACCGCACAAATGCAATGGGCGGAATCTATTCAGTTCTCGATGGAGAAGGAAACGCTATCGATATATTCGATGTTTCTAACGGAACAAATTTCTCCGCAAGCCATTTCAATGAGGGATTAAATGTGCCGATCGAATGGCAACAGAAATATGGTGGAGCTGATAGATACGCCATGGATGTTGCCTTCCGTAATCTCGAATATCGTGGCCCAGACGATGACCATGGCAATAAAAGATCCTGGTATTGGGTAGATGGTGTTTCGAGGATAATGGTAGATAAGGGATTTGAGAACGGCTTTTCTATGCGTATAAATTTTAATGGAGGTTATCAAACTATCCGTAAATCATGGCAGGATGGCTATGCTCCTTGGCCCAATGAGATACGACATAGTTATTCAGCTGCAACATTGAATTGGGATGACATCGCCAAGCGTGCCACTACAACGGGGGCTGGTTCTATAGATCCCTTGGGTGAATTTTACGCTTCCTATCATATTCCGATAGGTTTATCGTTATCTTTCGGTGGTGGGTATTCTTTTACCGAGTTTGAGGATATGTATTATGCAAATGGCTGGAAGACATCATTGAAGGGCAACGTCGCAGCGAACAGGCTTCTTTTTGGTGCGAGATGGACATATCCCGATTTTAGTGACTATTTTGCTCTTGGATTAAACTATGGAATTATTAACGGAAAAGTGAATAACGAAAAAGATGAAGATTATTTAGCTTATGAAGATAGCGACAATTTGTTTGGGTTTCAAGCCGAGTTTGGTTATCCAGAATATTTAAAGGGGGCTTTAGGATATCAGCATAAAGCGATGGAAGAAGACTATTATACCTCCGATTCTGACACTCTAGCCGATGAATCAAAGGATGACTATTCTAGTGTAGATTTTAGGTTAAGAATACTTGGCGACGGCCTCGATGTTCCGGTGGTTCTTGGAGTTGATTTGGCGAACTGGAAAACGAACGGTGAATCGGATAATGTCGAATTAGAGATCGCCGAAAATACAACTGCTTTTGGTATCTCTACAGAACCAGTCGAGGATATGCTTACATTTGCTGCTCAATATGAGATGATGACTCGCGATTATCGATCGCTAACAGATGATGTAGAAGGCTCTCTCGAGTCGAGCAGAATATCTTTTGGAACAGAGGTTTATCCCACTCATGTATTCGGGGTTCGATTAGGTTTCGAAATTCTAGAAGTAATTCCCGATTCTTCATACGATGATATTTTTTATGGTTATATTTTCCCCTATGTTGGTCCTTATGGGCGCTTCCATTTTGTTCCCGATATAGAAAAGGGAAATGCCATAACCGGTGGTTTTGTTTTCAGGTTGGATGATGACAGATTTCTTATTGAACTTTCAGCGCGCCATTATTTTGCTGATGAACCGGAAATCTATAAAGAAAACGGCCCTAACTGTGATGAGGCATACTTTGGGTTAACATATTATCTCAAGTAAAAAGGAATAGTCTTATAATATTCAAAAGGATTATAAAAACTGCGATAATCATATCTATAGCCTTTTTCGGGTGCGACAGAGCTGTCAATCCAAAACCTCCGATAAACGATTTGGATTTTACTGTTCGGTTTATTTATGTTGGGCAGGCTGATGCAACACTCATAACAACTCCGAGTGGGAAAACAATGCTGTTCGATATGGCAACAGGGGGCGGAGCTGTCAATTATATTATACCACTTTTAGATTCTCTTAATATCGATAAGATTGATTTGGTTATAGCCAGTCATATGCACGGTGATCATATTGGTGGTGTCGATGATGTTCTCGATGAGATACCTCTTTTCGGATATTGCTACGACCATGGAGGATATTATTCAACCTTGGATTATGACAATTACATTGCAGCAGTTGGAAGCCAACGACGGACGCTTCATATTGGTGATACTTTAAGCCTAGATGGTAGCGTTCAGATTGTTTGTTATGCATCTGGGGCGGAGGGCATGGTGCCAATAGGCGAGAACGAGAAATCCATAGCCGTTATTATCTCGTATAAAGGTTGGGATCTATTTCTTGGTGGCGATTTAACAGGCACCGACGACGATAACCAGATAGACGTTGAGAGTCAAATTGCGACTTCTCTTAGACCTGTAGAATTTTATCAATCAGACCACCATGGAAGCAGATATTGCAATAATGAGACTATTCTTGCGACGCTGCAGCCTGAGCACTCTGTTATTAGTTGCGGAATAGGTAATAGCTACGGATTTCCACCTTTTGAGACCATCTCCCGCCTTGAAATCTGGGGTGAAATTTATCGCACCGACATGAGTGGCACAATAACTGTGACTGTTATCGATTCGGCAGACTTTGAAATCGAAACACAGTATTGATATGAAAACTATATTACTTATTGCTTTATTCCTTATTTTGATAGCCGTCTCCTGTGATAATCCGGTTGATCCAAATAACAATCCTCCAGATGAGATTGAAAATGCTATTTGGCCCTTCCATGAGGGCAGTTTTTGGGAATACGATGTTTGGGAGATTGTGTCCGGTGAGGAGTATAATTATTTCGAGAAATATCGAGTTGTGGATATTTTTGCCCACAACGAAAAAAGAGTAGCGGAGATAGAGTTTTCCAAATACACCGAGGATACAGTTTTTGCGGCATTTACATTTTGGTGGGGTAACACGACATCCGGACTTTATGAATATGCCCCGTTCGATGAGAGCTTCTCGGCATTTGACTTACCTAGGCTCCTGTTTAAATATCCTGCAGAGGATATGGACTCTTTTCTGACCTATTCCTGGGATTTCGCCAATCCATTTACCATGTTTTATTTCGATATGGGTATTCCAATAGTATCTGTTCCGGCGGGTGATTTCGAGGCATGTGTAGGCTACCAATTATACTATCAGACCGGTCATGAACCTCCGATTGATAACTACTATTATTTCAAACCGGACACCGGTTATATTAGCTATGAAAAATACGAGGCCGGAAGCCCAAGCAAGACAAGATTGCTTAAGGATTTTCTCATTTCA
>JAGLDC010000074.1 GCA_023145965.1 bacterium
CTTGCTTTATTAAGCAAAGTAAAATGAAATAGTGAGTTAAATATTACTTTAATAGAAAATTCAGAAACATGTATCCAAGTAAGCCGAGTAACGGTATCAACATTCCCAAGATAATATAAATCATTTTCTTTGTAGCCTCTTTTTTTTTCGTCATATAACCTATATTTAGCTTATATAACCATTGCCCTGCAGCAGTTGGGGTAGGGAGGGTTTCGGAAGCTATGTAATCCAATAAAGTTCTATCTATAGCGTAACCAATAGCGCTAAGCACAGGTATTTGGCATTTGGCTACTTCCCTAATAACGCTTTTGTTATTGAATACCGAGATATCTTTTCCTCCTGTTTCCGCGACGACGATCAAATCGATACCCTCTTTTATTAACGTGCATTTTATAATCTCATCAATAAGGGAATCTGGCGAGTTTTCTTTAAAAGGTCTTTTATAAATGTGTATTTCAGGATTCTGTGCCCTAAGAAGCTCGAATTCGAATTCACTGAAAGCAGAAGAATTTTCCGGCGCGACTATTGCGATTCGTTTCGGTGGAGGGTCTAATGAAATTTTGCGCAGCTCTGCTTGAGATAGAAGACCTTCTTCGGATAGAGTATTTTTCATTTCGATGAAAAGATTATTTACGTTCGTTTTGCTAATATCTTCAAAAGATAGAACGCTGAGCTCGATTTGTGCGGTTTTATGAAAAACGCGGTATTCTGAAATTATTTTTACTCGAGCCCCATCGTAAATCGGGAAATCGATTTTTGCAGCTATCTCTGGTTCGACGGTGCAATAGAGTCTATTGAAACCATCGGTAATAAAGAAACTTAACCAGCCGGAGGCATCTCTATGATCATAAAGGTTTTCTATATAACCAATTATGGAGAATTTCCTATTTTCAGATAGTTCGACGGCCTTTTCTAGAAGATCGCATATTTTATTTTTTATTTCTGTTGGCGAATATTTTTTCTGCATAACTTACCTAGTATAATTCATAGGGATTGTTTTCAACAAGTGTTTTTTTCATTGGACAAGTATTGCATTTGGGCTTTTTTTTTGAACAATAATTTTTCCCGAGTTCCACCAATATTGCATGGAAGTTCTTGTAAACGAAGAGATCTTCTTCGATATGCGAATAAAAAAGCTCAGCCAGTTCATCATAATTAGCCTGTGGGGGAGTCCAACCATGGCGCACTGCTATGCGGTATGTATAAGCATCTACGACAAACACAGGCCGCTCGAAGGCGTAAAGAAGTATATCGTCGGCTGTTTCCGGCCCAATCCCTTTAATCGAAAGGAGTTGTTTTCTAAGATCAAGTGTACTAACATTCTCGGCGTTGGGAAAAAAACCATCGAAATCGTTTTTAAACCATTCGACAAAGTATTTGAGTTTAAGCGCTTTTTGGTTGAAATAGCCCGAAGATTTGATGCTAGTTGCAATATTTTCTACAGGAGTTTTTATGAGGGCATCAAGATCGAGTATGCCATTCGCTCGAAGGCAATCGATGGCTTTCTGAGCGTTTACCCAATTTGTATTCTGTGTGAGTATGGCGCCGATTGAAATCTCGAATGGGTTATCCGCCGGCCACCATTTAAGATCACCGAAATGAGTAAAGGCAATCTCGTAGAAATCAATTATTTTGTTTTTCATCGCTACCGCTTCTTCTGTTTTGATAGCGTCCTTGAAAAATATCGCTTGAATGCTTCGACAACATCCGGATCGAATTGGGTTCCGCTTTCTCTAATTATTTCTTTAGCTGCGAAATCGAAACTTTTAGCGATTTTGTATTCGCGAACTGTTGTTATAGCATCGAAAACATCGGCGACAGCTATAATGCGGCTCCCAAGTGGTATGGCTTCACCTGCCATGCGGAAGGGATAACCATCACCATCCCAGCGTTCGTGATGACAACTTGCTATTATTGGGACATCGGCGAGCTCTTTATTGAAATGAACCTTGCTAACAATATCGTGAGTTATGCGCGCATGCTCTTTTATCGCTTCGTATTCTTCATTTGTAAGAGGGCCTTCTTTTTTTAGTATCGAGTCGTGAACACCTATTTTACCATAATCGTGAAGCAAACTTGCTACTCGTATTTGCTCGATTTCATTGTCCGAAAGCCCCATTTCTTCAGCAATACCTACGGCATAGACGGCTACTCTTCTCGAGTGCCCCTTGGAAATGGGGTGCCGTGCATCGATAGTAGTTGCCATAACTTCAATCAACGAATTGAATGTGTTTTTAAGGTCGTTATAGAGTTGAGCGTTTTCGAGATTTGTCGTTATTTGGGCAATGGCTGTTCTAAGAATATAAAAGTCTTCGCTTGAAAATCCTTCGGTTGTGCTATTGATTGCTTCCAAGACACCATAGCATTCAAATCGTTTATTGACTAATGGCACGACTAAGGAGTTTTTGATCTGATAGCCCAAGACTTGAGATAGAATCGGGCTATAGCGGTTATCGGATTCAGGATTGTCACTGATAATAAACTCGCCTGTTTTTGCAACCCAGCCCTCGATGCCCTCTTCGCTTTTAAGCGTTATTTTCTGGCCGGGGGGAAAGACGACACTATGTAATGAATTATCATCCTTATTAAGAAAGAAAAGGAAACATCTTTCCGCAGAGACGATAGCAGCGCATTCGTCGGTTATCGCATCGGAAATGTTCTCGAGCTTTGGATTTAGAAATAGAGAACCCGAGAGTTTGACCAATTTTGAGAGGCGTTCAAGGTTCTTTAGATTTTCTTTTTTATTCTTTTTCATAGTTTAAACAAATCCCTAATTTCTTAAAATTTAAGCTCGACCCAGATACTTACATCTCTTATATGGCGCACTTTACCTAGTTTATTGTCTTTGGTGTCTATCCACTTCATTTCCATACCTCCCTGAATATTACGAGAGAAACTGTAACTCGCGGAAGGTGTAATGCTCCATTCGCTGTCATCTTGCATTGGCGTTACCTCTTCTTCGTTCCCTTCAATCCACGTTTCATTTGCTCTTTGAGTGTGTTGAATAGCTAATTGCAGTTGAAGAGAATTTTCCCAATGAAGAGTTCCGATTATTGGCAGTTTAATGCCTTGAGAGGCTCTTAAACTGTATTTTGCCGTAGCTTTGTGGCTTAGCTCATGGTTATGAGTGACGCTGGTATTAGTTGTGCTATATCGATAGTCTCGTGAGTCCATCCAATTAGCTGAGTAGTCGGTAGTGAGGCCGAATTTCCAACCGACACTGAGAGAAACAAGCGGATTAAGATTGTGTTTGAGTGAACGCGTTGTCAGTGAACCAGATTGATAGGATTTCTTTTTTTCGTAGATATAATGGCTGTTTGTTCTGACATTGTTAGCAAGTTTTGGGAAGAAAAAGTATTTACCGAGGCCATTCCAATTGAGAGTTATATCGGGGAATGTAAGTTGGTCATCCTTCGTGTTGTTACTGCTATACCTTATGTTTGTTCTATAGTTGTATTTTATCGAAGTAGTTATATCCCATGGAAGCCGGAGGCCCGTTCTTATGGTTGTATTATCAGTGATAGTCCTGCTTTCGATTGCAGATGTGACGCTTGTTGTTCCAGCTACAGTGGGAACTCCAGGATCTGTAGTAAGACCGAGTTGATATGATACTGTCGGCCTTCGTGCAAGGTTGGGAAGTCCACGCCTATCATCCCTCTGGAAATCAAATTGAATATCATCTAAGCGATTGAGGAAAGTGAGGGATTTTCCAATGGTTTCCAAGAAACTTATTCCGTTCCCTCCAGGTGGCGTGACCTGTTCTACTGCTCCGGAATCCGCTGTTTCGGAATTACTCGACTCACCATTTTTTGTATCCCGTTCCCAGGCTCTCGGGCTTCTACCTTTACTGGGGCTGGAAGAGCTCGATGGCGAAAGCAGCTTTGTTAATTCCTTCCAACGAAGCCCTAATGAAACCCTATAAATTCGAGATATATCAACATTGCCAAATTTATCGGTGTATCTTTGAGGGTCAGTGTTTTCAGTATAAGTTGAAGTAAATTCATAGTTTTGAGTCAGCCATTTAGCCCACATAGGATTGAAACGGAAATTTTCGTTAATGCTTTTGGTCAAGGGCGAACCAATCTTAACTGGATGTCTCCATCTAAATGTTGCGGAGTCACCAACATCGCGCTTCATTCGCAAAGTAAATCCCGTTGTTATTGGCTCGATGATGTTAGTATTAAAAGTCGTCGTGTTTTCAAGGGTTTTATCAGATGACTGTGTGAAGCTTCCGTATCGGTCCTGCCTTCTCTGAATTCTGCTTGTGGCCGATGTTTCAAATCGAAGAGCAGTAGGAGCTAGGTTGAGTTTCCAGTCTAGTAATTTCGGAACTAATGTATCGGATTCGGTCTCACCTCTCCTCGAGAAGGATTTCTCTTTTGTGTCTTCGGTAATTGATTTAGTGGTATCTGGAATGTCTTCTGTAGAATCGGATTTCGAATCTGGCTTATTGAAAGCCCAGCTAGTAAGATGGACCTCCCACTTTTCGTTCGGAGTTAGATCATATGATTGCCTGAACGTCCAATCCTGGCTTAAATTTTTTGGATAGTTAGGGCTTTTTTCGTCGCGTTCACCCCCGCTGATAGAATGTGTCAGTCTAGCAAGAGTGAGTCCGATAAGGAGCCCCGGATTTCTTGGCGCAAGGCGTTGAGTGATGTTAACCGAATATTGTTTAGAGCGAGTAGTTTCATCATCACGAAGGCTGTCCGGAACAGATATATCCGAGCCGGTTTTCAATCTTGGGACCGATATTGTTCTTCCATAGTTAACAGATAAAGGTAAAGAAAGGCCCCATGAATCCGGAGCGAATTTATGGATATTGAACTTGGCCGAAGCAGCGCCTGTTGTTGCTGTAGCTCCTGTTCCCGTTTGTGTATTAAGGTCGTGGAATTCGCTATCTTTCCTTTCAATAGAGCCTGTGAAATCGGCAAGGTCCGCGAAATTGATTGTAAAGGTCGATTTTTCAGCCCATCCCGGTTTTTTGCGAACATCGATTACCTTGAGCTCATCGCACCATATTTCGCCGGAAATTGGGCGATAATTGTAAGGGTTGATCACTCCCATCTCAAAATAGCGAATATCGGTAAGAGAAGGGCTCCCTGTTATGACATAACTCGATCCATCATCCAAATCCATAATTCTACTAAGATCATTTGAATAAATGGTATCCCCAAGTGAGGTAAGGACTTGATCTTTAAAGGCTGTGATAACCGAAAAGTCCATCACAACCTTGTTGCTCTTGTCCCAGCCCGGTTTCAGGTAAGTGCGGAATTCATACATATTGTATTGGTCACGTCCCATGCGATAAACGAACATCACTGAATCGTCACTGACTTCATCGTTGAGATAAATCCACATCTCGAGTTTATTATAGAGAGTAAGATTAAGATTATTGGAAGAGAATGTGGTTTTGTTGCAGATAACCGTGTCCCCACCTAGAACATTGTCATAAATGAGCACCAAGGACTGTTCCTGACTCATTATACCAGTTGTTACAGACCTTTCACCGGTAACTTCGGGAGGGGCGAGGTAATCGGCATCCTCATGTGAATTTTTGGTTGTGACTTCAAGTTCAGTGGACTGCGGTTCCCATTTATTGCCAACCAATTCCATTTGGGCGATCCATATTTTTGCGGAATCTTCGATACCGTCGGCCCAGATTCGTATATATTTCGTCTGTTGCCAATTTGGAGAACCAACTTCGCTTCTGCGATAGACCTTACCATCAGGAACGAGTGTAAACACCGAGTCCTGAATGGGAATTCGATACATTCGCCACTTTTCGTCAGTTCCTTCAATATATGAACGAGTTCCCGGAACCTCGAACTCATTGCTGGACAGATCGATAGTGAAGTCATAGTAATTATCATAGGTATCGAGGAAGTCGTTACCATTAAGGTCTTCCGTGTCAGGTTTGTTTCCACCTTCCGGGTCTCTCGCATTACTTTCGGTGCCATTTATTTTAGAATAATTATTGGGGTTTTCGGAGTCCCAATCCCAGTTATCTTGGTTTGGGTCATTCGAGCCAGTGAAACCGGGCTCTAGGCTATCCGGTAATTCGTCAAGTCCGATATCTTCTTCGGTTGTCAGGATACCATCTCTGATCCCGTTAATTGGTTTATCTTCGGAGTTTAATTCGTTATTGCCGTTAATATCCTCATCGATGGAACCGAAGTTAAAATGTACTTTACCTTCTTCACCGCGTACCCAAACCTCGAAGAATTTCGATGTGCTTTGATCCTGATAGCCCGAAGGGATGTATCTCATAACTCCACCCCAGGCGGTTTCTCCTAAAACATCTGTCGTGTCTTTCAAATCGAGGACTAAAACATTTGTGTTAGATTCCTCCGAAGCGACTTCTTTATTGGGCCATATTTGCCTAACAGGGACTTTATCGTAGGGATTATACCATATTAATTTTCCTCGTTGTTCCTGTGTTTTTGTTGGAGGAGCTGAGGATTTATGCCAGATCGTTCTTCTTACCTCGAGGGAGAAGGTATTTTTGGATCCCTCAAAATCATCGATATAAGCTTCGTTTTTTGTGTTAGGATTTCCAATTATTTGTGCTATTTCCGCTGTAAAAACGATATTAGAGGGTTGTTCGGTATGAATTAACGGGATAGCATCTACGAGATCTGTTAGAATGGGAACCTCATAGTCGAGTTTAAGATCTGCATCCCAAATGAAGGCCCTCGATGGCTCTCTGCCAACCTGAGGTCTTCTTTCAGCGCTGGTTGTGGATTTGTAAAGCGCTGTTCCTCCAAGCCAGCTATTTTCACCGAATCGGTATTCGGCTCTGGTGCCGAGAAGCGCTTTCTGTTCGGGCATGAAGAAAGGTTCATAGTCAAAATCAATATTTAAATCGATATTAGGATTAAGTGCTTCTTCGGTGAGGAAAGTGATTTGACCGATTTGATAATCCATACGATAATCGACACCACGTTGAAGTCTTCGGCTTCCGAGTTTAACCACTTCGGAGTCCTCGAGAATGTTAAATTTGCCGAGGCTCATTGGATTAGCGCGGGTTCCGGTTGTGATGCGGATAACATATTTATGATCGCTCGTGATATCATTACTTGATATGCTCGAATACATCGCCGAGTTTCTTGGAGTGCTCACGCCAAATTGAAGTTGGCTTTCCTCTATATCAGAAGGATCGAAAGGATGAAGCACTGGAAATACCAGAAAGCCCTCTCCTATATCAAATCGTGTCCTATCAACTATTCCATCCGGGATTGAATTTCCATACTGATCGACTTTATCCAAACCCATAACCTGCATTAATGGCATAGGTGGAGATTGAGTCGTGTCACTAGTAACACTATTAGTGACAGGAGTGATGTAGATTTCTAGTTCGATGTTGTCCGGATTCAGGCCGGTAGCGCCCATGGAATATATATTGCGCCAAGTATTATCCCAACAGGGGTTTGTTGGCAATATATTTGGAGAGCGAATAAGGTTTAAAAAGGCAGTCGAATCGCTATCGGTATTATAACCGATTGAATCGAGGGAGCCATCCGAATGTTGGAGTATATAGTTACAAGAGATAGCATAGTCGTTTCGAAGCGTGTTATAACCGATCATACGAAACCAGCCTAGCGCTCGCGATATTTCATAGTTGCTCTGGTCTATTAAATGGAAGTAACCTATATGACCGACTGTGTTATCATAGGTTTCTCCCGGTGTAGGCATAGCCTCGCCTTTTATGGCGTTCATCGCTATGTTATTAGCGCTATTTTGGTCATCTACATAAAGGTTGAACTCTAATATCGAATCACCTATGTCCAAACCAGACCCCAGAAGGACATTGACGAATTCTTCCTCTATCCAGAAATATGTAAGGTCTCTATACTCGTAATCACTGATATCCGTTGGTTGCACCGAAGAGCGGCCAGTTATGGATGTGCTGGAGTGTTGACCCTTTTCTTGACTCCCGATGGCGGTGATTGATAAATCACCTATTTGGAATTGGCTTTTTATTCCAAATAAACCCTCGACACGCTCAGAATAGCCTACAAAAGTAGCCCCAGGTAAAGATATATTAGTATTACCTGCCTCGATCTTCTGAATAACATCGTCCTCTGTTCCTGTATATGAAATATTAATTGTGTTTTCAAGGTCTGTTTCTCGTTTGGAATCTTGATCGACTGTGACGCTGATCTTAGAACCTATAGTGCCAGTGATTGTAAATCGGCTTTCTTGCTCCATCTGCAAGCTTGGGAATTTACTCTGGTTAGGGCCGAGAACTTGGCCGGAATACCATTCGCTTCTACCTGAGAGTGTTATTCTCTGGTATCCTGTCAAAGATAGGCCTGCGCCTCCTTCACCAATAACATCTCGGACATTTTTAGGAAAAGCGATTGGGATTTCGAATGAAACCCCCTTTTTTTTAGATTTAGCTTCCTTCTTCGCGCCCTCCCAAGCTGTATTATGCCAATACATGTCTTGTAAGTGAAGAAGGAACTTGTCTATAGGTATTACTCTTGGTGCATAAGCCTGCCGGTCTCCGATCCACTCGTTGATCACGACAAGCCCAATATCCCAATATACCATTGCGCTGTATTTATGTCCGATGGCGGAAAAGTCCAGCAGCGCTAGAGTGGTATCTTTCGCCGTAGAGTTATATTCATCTGGTTCGAACCTATCTTCCAAAGGAAGGAAGTAGCGTCCTTCTTGGGAGAGAGATAAATTTACGCCTTGTGCAAAAGTAAATCCTGTTCCTATTATAACAAATATTAAAAAAAGTATATTTTTAAAATTAGACTTTATTTTGGTTCCTGATTTTATAGTTTCGAATTCCGAATAAACTTGACTTCGGAGATAATATTTTT
>JAGLDC010000075.1 GCA_023145965.1 bacterium
CGTCCGCACGGATAATCTGCTCCGCAACCATATGCGTCGGGCGGTGCGGCAACGAATTTTCCCCCGCCAAAAAATCCTTCAATTTGACACAATACTCGCCATAATTCCCGTCGCTGAGATCGTATGGTTCACGCGTGTTTTGATATGCCATAATTTACTCCTTATTTTTTGATGAAATTGCTCAAACCCTTATCCCCCAGGGGTTCCGGAAAGTCGGGTGTAGTTTCCGGAAGGTCGATTACACTCTCCGGGAAGTCGATTTCGATTTCCAGAACTCCGACTGCGTCCTCCGGGACTCCGGTTGCACTTTCCGGCTAATCGACCGTGCCCTCCGGGAGTTCGATTGCACTTTCCGACAAATCGACCGTGCCCTCCGGCACTCCGATTGCGTTCTCCGGGAAGTCGATCACATCTCCCGGCACTCCGATTTCCCATTTCACTGCCCGTGACCAACCCTAAATCCAATCATTGTTCCTCCTTTTTTTAAATTTTATTTTTAAAACCGTAGGGGCGTCACATGTGATCGCAGGAAACCCCACAGACGATCCCTACGTTGCATTTGTTTCAGATAATGAACTTAGCAATTTTAAAGATTCGTAATAATCTTCTGCAAGTGCAGTAACCTTGAAATCTAATTCATTTCCAGTAATCTCTATTGCTTTTTCTTTTATATCAAGCAAATTTACATGGAAAAACTCTTTTCTCAATTTGACTTGATTCACTCTATAACGAGAAAATTCTCTATGAAGTTTTGTCTCCAAAGCGGGAGCATCCTCACTATAAATCATTGCGTGAACATCAAACGCAAACGGAACACTTGCTCCACCTAATTCTTTTACTCTATCTAATGGCTCTAATCGTCTTGTTAAACCGATTTTATAGACATCCTCTCCAAAAGAGCCAATATTACTGATTATATAAACGTGACCTCTTTTAGTTTGTTCTGCCATGCTTTTTGCTCGTTTTTCGTTTTCTTCGGCTTCTTGTAACTTTTTCTCTAGAAGAGCAACTTTTTCGATGAGTTTTTCCTTATCTTTGTCACTTGAAATTTCAAGCTCTTTTCTAGCTTCTTCAAGAGCATCCTTATACAGTTTTTCTTCTTTTTGAGCTTTAGCTAAAGCTCTTTCAAACTCTCGAATTGCTTTTTGTTCTTCTCGCATTTGTTCTTTAATTATTGCCTGCTCTTCTTTTTCGTGCGCATCTTTCAATTTATATTGATATTGTAATTCACATTCTTTAAATTTTAGTTCAACATATTCTTTCTTGAAACCGCATTTTAATGAAATTGATAATTTTTCAATAGTGGCAGCTAATTTATCAATTCTTTCAAGAATTTTTGCATAATTACTCGTTCTCACTTTTGACATTAAATCATCACACTCAACATTAAAAGCTTTCAACATTAATTGTGATTGAGCATTTAGTATTCTATTTGTATAAGTATTATTGGATGTTAAAGCTATTGTCTCCGGGATATAGATTGCATTTTTATCAGTAATTAATGCTTTTTGATTTTCTCGAATTATCTTAATTTCTTCTTTGAATCTTTCACTTGTTTCAAATAAATATTCAGGCTCATCTACAAATCCGACATTTATTAAATCCAGAACAGGTTGAAAAATTGATACGTCATCTTTTAAGCTTAAAAGATTGTCTGATAATTCTGATTTTGAAGTCTTTAACAATTCAATTTCTTCAGAAAGTTTTTTAAGTTTCTTCATTGATTCTTCAACATTTTCTTTTAATAATTCCTCATTCTTCTCAAGATCTAAAAGATGATTCAACTCTTTATTTTGTTTTTCTAACTTATCTGTAATTTCAGACAGGATTGTTCTTTTTTCCTTAATATCATTTGATAAGTTTGATAACTCTTTGGTTAAAGTTTTACCCTCTTTTTTCTTTAATTTTAATTGGATGAATAAGTAAATTGTAAAAACAAAAAATACAATTGATAGAGCTAAGAATATAATTGTTGAAGTTGTTAATTCCATTATTTCCTCCGTTTACATTCTATTTAAGAATTCTAAGCGAATGTTTCGTCTTTCATTAACTCGAATTTCAAAATCTTTTTTTTCGTTTTCAAGGTCTTTTTTTAGTTTTTCTTTGTTAGCTCTAAGTTGTTCTTTTTCAAATTGTTTTTGTAATTTAAGTTCTTCCTTTTCTTGCCTAATTCTCTCACGTTCAAGTTGCTTTAATCGTCTAATTCGTTCTCGCTCTTTTCTTTCTTGTTCTTTTGCAGCTCTTTTCATTTCTCGAATTGCTAGGTTAACTAATTTTGTTCCTGTTCCCAAATTAACCTCCAAATAATTTATGTTTAATTTTCTCGCACCACACCCCCGCATGGTGCGCGTCTTCCCTGACGCCTTGCGTCGGTACGGTTTCGGTAATTGTTGTTTGGGTGTTGTATGGGTTTGCCGATGGCAAACCCGGGTTGTTTTTGTAAAACGGGCAGGTCTCAGACCTGCCCCTACTCTGGATTCCAGATCGGAGTCGGGAATGACAGGGGTCGGTGCGTGCGGCGTATTTCGGTTTCCGGTCAAGCATTTTATAATCTATTTTCAATATAACATGCCATTTGAAAATGCACAATAGAAAAATGATAATAATGAAAAAAATTCGTAATCCGGTTGGACGGTTTTATTCGTGGGCATTGCCTATGTTTTCGCACGGGAAGAAACCCAGTTCGCGAAGCGCTTCACCGGCGAGATACAGGCTTCCGGCGACGACGATCGGCACGTTCGATTTCGTGTCGTCGCCGCCCGGCGGGTCAAGGAAAATAACCTTCGCAAATTCTCCGCCCAATACCACGCCTTTTAATATAGAATATTATGGATTATTCGTATCTAAGGGCATCGACAACTTTGAGTTTGCTCGCTCGATAGGCGGGAATTATCCCAAAAACGACGCCTACAAAAAAGGAGAAGACCAACCCCATTACGATCAAAGAGGGCGGGACTATTATATCCAGGGGGATTTTCTGGCCATCTTCACCCGGGATCATTATTGTGCCGGTCAAAGCGGCGAATCCGGCAATAATACCCATACCGATAACACCGCCGATTGAAGAGAGAAATATCGCCTCGATAGCGAATTGAATTAGAATCTGTTTTGCCGACGCGCCGCATGACTTCCTGATGCCAATCTCGCGGGTTCTCTCCTGAACAGCTACGAACATGACATTCATGATTCCGATTCCCGCCACAATAAGGCTCACGGCTGCAATCAGAATAACCACGAAGGCTGCCGCTCCGGTAATTTTACCAAAAAGCTCCTCCATCATCTCGGAAGTTATAATCGAGAAGTTGTTGTTCTGTTCGGGCTTTAAAGCGCGAAGTCTTCGCATTGTTGTGATGGCTTCGTCCTCGGCATTGCCCATCATATCGGGATATGCCTCGATATTGATTGTCATCCTCCATTCGAGCCATCGCCATTGCTTGATTGCCGCAGTTATCGGAATAATGGCTATCCTATCGGGATTGGCACCGAGTGCCGCCCCAACTTCTTTAAGCACTCCGACAACCTTGCATGGCAATGGCCCTACACGAAGATCCTTACCTATTGGATCGGAGCCCTCGAAGAATTCCCGTGCAATTTCCTGACCGATAACACAAACATAACGCCGCCGAAGAATATCGTCTGGAGTGAGGAAACGCCCCTCCTCTAATTCGTAAATTCCGCCCTGCAAGAAGTCCTCATTAGTCGAGATAATATCATATTCCTCTTCCGATTTACTTTTGCCGTGCCGAAAATATTGATCGAAATTCGCAACCGGTGCGACCGATCGTATCGAAGGATTATTCCTCAATTCATCAATATAATCCATATCGAGGCGCGGGCGTTTCCACAGATCGAAAAGGGCTTGCCTATTGCCGGAAGACCAATTCATCGCCATCTCGATTTGGTTCATTCTTTCGACAGTAAAAGTGTTTGCGCCCATCTGAGATGCCTGAGAAGAAAGAGCATTTTTCATGCTCGCCGCAAGGGAACTCATTCCGATTACGGCTACCACGCCTATAACAACACCTAGTATCGAGAGAAAACCTCGCAACCTATTGTGGTTAATCCCTCTAAACGCGATTCCTATTGAGCTAAGAAAACTCATCAACCAAACCTCAGCGCTTCCACCGGCGGTTTACGCGCGGCTTTAATTGCAGGATAAATACCGAAGAACACACCGGTTGCGCTCGTGAACGCGAATCCCAAACCAGCGGCAAATCCAGATACAACAAATACCAGCGGCGAAATCAATGATATGATACCGGCAAATATTATACCAACCAACGCGCCGATAATCCCCCCAAGCCAACAAACCAGCAGAGCTTCGAGTAAGAATTGCATTAAAATGTATGAGCGTTTCGCACCGAGAGCTTTTCGGATGCCGATCTCCCGAGTTCTTTCCGTCACAGAAATGAGCATAATGTTCATAATGCCTACGCCGCCGACAAGCAGCGATAGGGCGGCAATTCCTACTAATATTGCCCACAAAATTCTCGTCGTTTTTCTAAATTGATTTAACAGATAATCTTGTTTATTGATTCCAAAATTATCGTCTTCGCCCGGGCGAATCCCTCGGGCAGCTCGAAGCATCATCCGGCATTCATCTTCGGTTTCTTCGACGAGTTCGTCGGAGGGAGCACTGACCATAATCTCGACACCCCACCATCTGCCGAACATCCTATCTGAAGCAGCCAGTGGAATGAAAACTTTATTATCCGACGCCAACCCGCTCATATTCGTCATCATATTGCCTTGCTTTTCAATTACCCCGACAACCCTGAACGGTAGGTTTTCAATATCGACATATTCGTTGACTGGTTCTTCGCCCTCCTCGAATAAATTCTTATAAACCTCCGCGCCTAGAACGCAAACATGACGGCCCCTCTCGGCTTCGAGGGCAGTGAAAAACCTCCCTTTTCCGAGAGGAATTTTCCTAACTAAATGATAATCTTGAGTCGTCCCAACGATTTGAAGCCCGGATGCTTCCTTGCCACCTCGCGAGAGCCCTCCCCACGTCTCTCTTGTTGGAACGATATATTCCGCCAAATCCACGCGATGAAGTGCATCTATCTCTTTCTCGCCAATCCTAGGGGCTCGCCAATGGTGTTCCCCCCCCCATTGGTTTTTACTGATATATAATACACGCGTACCCATACGCGAAAACTCACGAGTAACCATGCCGTCAAGACCTGCCATGATCGAAACAATAGCAATTATCGTCCCGACGCCGACTGCAATGCTAAGCATAGTTAGCATTGTTCGAAGTAATCTCCCTCTAAGAGAAATCATGGCTGCTCTGAGGCTTTCGATAATTAAATACATTATGCCTTGTGCTTATTGGTATCCGAGGCTATTAGACCATCTAGAATTTGCACAGTTCTGTTTGCGTGTTCTGCAATAAATGACTCATGAGTAACCAGTATTATTGTGTTGCCTTTCTCGTAGAGTTTATCGAGAAGGACCATTATATCCTCGCCTGTTTTGCTATCTAGGTTTCCCGTAGGCTCGTCCGCCAAAATAATATCCGGCGCGGTCACGAGCGCTCTGGCAATGGCTACTCTCTGTCTTTGTCCGCCCGATAGTTCGTTTGGTTTATGCGACATTCTATCGCCCAATCCAACCATATCAAGGGCGTGCCTCGCCCTCTTGTGTCTTTCTTTTCGTTGAACGCCGGAATATACTAAAGGTAATTCGACATTCCCGAGCGCCGAAGTTCGGGATAGCAGATTAAATGTCTGAAATATAAATCCTACTCTCTTATTCCGCATATTCGCGAGTTGCGAGTCGCTGAATTCGGTGACATCCGTTCCGCCAATCAAATATTTTCCCTCCGATGGAAGGTCCAGCATCCCGAGGATGTTAAGAATCGTAGATTTTCCGCTTCCAGATGGCCCCATTACAGCCACATATTCCGATTGATCGATCTTTAGATCGACTCCGCGAAGGGCATGAACTTGTGTTTTGCCCATGTTATAGACCTTTTTTACTCCCTGAAGCTCAATCAAACTTGACATTCCAACTGCCTTTTCCTTTTTCTCCACCGATCTCACGAACTTTATCGCCATCTTTTAATTCTCTGAGGGCTTTATACCGACCAATAACTACTTTTTCGTCACCTTCGAGCCCCTCTGTGATCTCGATATATCTATCGTCCGCTATAGCTGTTTTGACTATCTTCTGCTTCGCGACGCCCTTTTCCACAACGAAAACTGCTTCTCTACTTTTATTAAATTCACCCATTCCTTTTTGATCCGATTCGGCCTTGGTTCTATCATTGTTAATCCCTTTTGAGTCATCTGATTGGATTTCTCTTGCCGCGACAACGGCCTGAATAGGCACAGCGATAACGCTATCGGCCCTCGCGACTTCAATCTCTGCGGAACAACTCATCCCCGGACGGATTTTATCGAGTCCGTTTTCGACTGCTACTTTAACCACGAAATTCGCTACCGTTTCCTGTCCGCCAATGTTCTGTAAATTCGCCCTGTTGGCTATTTTGGCAACAACACCCGTGAGGAAGGTATCCGGGAAAGCATCGACTTCGACTCTGGCCGTTTGACCAATTTCAAGATCGACGACGTCGGCCTCATCAACGCTAACAACCGCCTCCATTGCGTCGAGCTGCGCGATTGTCATTATCGAACTGCCCGGAACATTTGTAGTCCCGGTAATAACATTTTCGCCGGCTTCGGCATAAAGCTCGACTACGACACCGGATACCGGCGCTAATACTATAGTCTGATCGAGATTATCCTGGGCCTCGTCGAGCATGGCCTTCGCTCGTTCGACTCCATCCCGCGTCGATCCGAGTTCCGCCTCCAAGAGTTTAACCTGAGTTTCCGCTCTCGCTAAAGCATCCTCGGACACAAGCCCTTTATCGGACATCGATCTAGTTTTCCGTAGGGTTTCTTTGGATTGATTAAGATTAACCTGAACCCTTTCGACCTGCGCGCGCGCACTACTCAATGAAGCTTTTGCCGAATTAAACGAT
This sequence comes from bacterium, assembly GCA_023145965.1. Classification (NCBI taxonomy): domain Bacteria; species bacterium. Next base: position 6,989 of record JAGLDC010000075.1, read on the forward strand.
GCAATATATCTATTTCGCTCCAATCTAACCAAAGTGTCGCCCATAATTACAGTATCGCCTTCATCGACATAGATTTTCTTGATTTCTCCGATAACCTTGGTCGAAATATCGATTTCGACTTCTGGACTCAATCGGCCGAAAGCTGTCACAACTTGAGCAATATTTCTTCGAATTGCCATTTCGGTTTGGACTTCGATCCCGGTACTGGAGCGTTTTTTAATTGCAATCCCAATAAATGCAACAATAGCAATCAAAACTACTAGAACAATTATTATTATAAAGGCCTTTTTCACAGCCCCTCCTCTATTTTCAATTTTCGATATCGCCGGTTAATCTAACAAGTTCTGCAACCGCCATATTATAATCGTATTTTGCGCTAATAGCTTCTGTTTCGGCCTCCTGAAGAGATAGCTCCGCTTGTAGTAATTCAAGAAGAGTGCAATCTCCTAGCTTATATTTTTCGTTGAATAATTCTTGGTTGAGGCTTGTATCATCGAGCCTGGCACCAGCGAGGGTTATTCGCGCACTCGCTTCCTGCGTTTGCCTATAGGCATCCCTAACCGAGGCCTCGACAGAACGCTTTGCAATCGCCAGGTTTGTTTCAGAATCCCTAAGTAAGCTATTTGAAGTTTTTATATTCGTAATTCTAGAAGTTCCCGAAAAGATAGTCCAATTTGCAGACACACCAAAGTTCCAAGTAGCTTCATCATCGAACTGCGGTAGATCTTCGGACATTTCCGAACCACTCCAATTATATGAGTATGAGGCATTTACACCTGGAACATAATAAGACCAACTCGATGCTTTTGATAATTTCGCTTGTTTTAAGGCAATTTCGCCTTGTTTAATCTGAGGATTATAATCCAAGGCGATAGCTATAAGTTGATCTAGCGGTTTTGGTTGTACCATTTGTAACTCTTCGTCTATAAGCTCCACCTCACTGTCCAATGGATATGCGAGTAAAATCGCTATCGATTCTATAGCCTTTTCAAGAGCATTTTTTGCTTGAATATGGGCAAGTTGGTTTTGGGCGTAGCTAACTTTTATCTGTGTAACCTCGGTTGGATCGGCCAATCCCAATTTATCGCGTTCGTTCACAAGGTTCATTTGGTCGCCGATTCTTTCGAGGGCCTTTTCCGCGTTCTCCGATGATCGCTTCGCACTAACCACCGAGAAAAATGCATTTTTAACATTAAAAATAAGACTAGCTTCGTTATCCCACAAATCCATGCTACATATATCTCTTGAAAAAGCCGAAGATTTTGCGGCAAGTATGTTCCTTCCACCAGAGAAAAGCGTTTGATTGGCTGACAATCCTGCGCTGTAGTGATCTTTGCTGATTATTAAGCCGCTTTCCGAATAGGAAAACCCCTCTTGCTCGCTTCTAGACCATGAAAATCTAGCTGAAACGTTTGGCATGAATTCCGATAGGTCATTTAAATGCGATAGACGCGATCTAATTAGGCTTTCGCGTCTTAAAGATATACTATTATTGTATTCGAGCGCGTGTTCAATACATTGATCGAGAGTCATTTTTGATTTATAAGACGTGGGAGCAATCACCTTTTCTTGGGCGAATACTAAACTCCCTATTAGAAGAATAATTAAAAATATCCATTGCTTCATTACATTCCTCCACTGTATTATGACCATATGGTCATAACTAAATATTATAGCTTAATTATTAAAAGTCAAGGTCATTATTCTTATATTATACACGCGATTTCAGCGCATATTCAATAAAAAAAACCTCTTTAGAGGTTTTTTTTATTGAATATCATGCCTAGCTTATTTTAATTCAAACCTTAGCGGTATCTGATATCTGACCTTGACCGGTTTATCGCGTTGTTTAGCTGGAGTAAATACCCATTGCCGTGCTGCTTTTAAAGCAGCTTCTTCAAAGAAACCCTCGGGCCGCGCTTGGATAACTTCTGCATATTCGACCTTACCATCAAGCCCAATAACTACCTGCACAAGAACAACACCCTCAACTTGCGCCTTTTCGGCTAACTGAGGATACTCGGGTTTAACCTCTTTGACCGGTTTAGGAGGTGCTTCCAAAGCAAAAAAGTCGACAATCTCGTCCTCCACCGGAGGGGGAGGAATAAATGTATCTATATTCAAGTCAGTTTCTCCTATAGTAACAGTATCTAGGATTTCTTCTTCGCTAGCAATGACTTCAGCGATTTTGGGTTTCGGAGGTTCTTCCTTCTTTATCTGTTGTTTGGTCTGTTCTATTTCTTCTATCTGAATAACTTGTTGATATTCTGGCCCTTTCATTGTGCGAATTTCTGATGTAATAAATGTAAGAGCAACTAATAGAATAGCAGCCAGGGCAATAATAACGCCTTTTCTGAGATTAAGACCCCATTGAGATGGCAAATCGGCTTTTGGATCCCTATATCTCATGTCTTAACCTTCCGAAAGGGTTGCGAAGTTAATTCTCAATGCATTCGCCTCTTTGAGTTCTTCCATCAATATAGCAACATTTCCATATTTAGATTTCTCATCAGCGCGAATTGAGACAATAAGAGCGGGATTCTGGAACATCTTGTCTCTCATTATTGGCCGAACCTCGCCCATGGAGATTATCATATCGTCAATATTAAGACGGTTTTCGCGATCTACCCAGATATAGCTTATTTCTCTCTTTGCTTCAATTTTCTGTGTTGCTTTTGCAGTCGGAAGCTGGACTTTTAGGCCTTGATACTCCTTAAAGACGGTAACCGTCATAAAAAAGATTAAAAGCAAGAAAACGATATCTGCTATAGAAGAGCTAGGTATCTCGCTCGAAAGTTTAGATTTTTGTTTAAATCCAACTGCCAATTTAGCCTCCAAAGGGAATTCCTATATTCCCATATAAATTATATAGATTTTCGCAGCAATAATCCATTTTGGATTAAAAACGTGGGGCCGCAATCGATATTTTTTTTGCTCCAGCAATTTTTATTTCGTCGAGAACATCTATCATGTTTCTGTATTCAGCATCTGGATGAGCAAGAAGACTAACGATAATCTCTTCGTCTTCCCCCTTTTCCCTTTTATACTCTTTTCTCAACTGCTCAACTTTAACCCTAACATCCTGAAGCTCGGTTTCTTCGCCACCAACAAGAATTGCTCCTTCTTGGTTTACAAAAACATTAAGAACGTTCTTTTTGAATACCTCAACCTGTTCTCCAGGAGGGGGTAAGGTTAAGCCCACCCCCTTCGCGGGGTTCATGCTGGTAGTCACGAGAAAGAAAATAAGAAGCAGAAAAACAATATCCGCCAAACTAGCTGTCGGTATTTCGGCCCCTGCCCTAGCGTGCTTTTTAAGCTTCATTTAAAAAGCCCCTATTGTGCAATAAGATTATTATCGATAAGGAATTCGACTAGTTTATTGGAATAGTCTTCCATATCGACGACCATTCTATCAACTTTATTAACGAAGAAGTTGAAGAATATCTGCATCGGAATTGCAATAGCCAAACCTGAGAAGGTCGTTAATAGAGCTGTCGAAATACCCCCAGCGACCTCAGAGGGAACTATATCATTCGATTTGGCGATAGTATCGAAGGCAACGATCATGCCTTGGACTGTTCCCAAAAAGCCCAGCATAGGAGCAACGCTTATGATTGTGGAAAGCCAAATCATACCTCTTTCAAGGTATCCTAATTGAACAGCAGCTTCGTTCTCAATGGCTCTTTCAACATAATTAAGACCTCTATCAGCTCTTTCTAAACCGGCATGAAATAAAGCTGACATTGGGCCGCGTGTCTTTTCACACAAAGCTATGCTTTTTTTAATACCACTGGTTTCGAGTGTCTTTGTAATGTTGTTGTAGAATCTTTTACTGTTAATGCTGGCACGCATCAGGAGCCAGAGTTTGACGATGGTAAAAGCGATTCCAATGATGAAAAGCCCCAGAAGGGGATACATGAGAAATCCGCCCTTATTAAAGTATTCAACCATCGGCTATGCTCCTTTCTGAACTCGTTATCAGAGTGTTAATATTTATCGATTTTGATTTAGGAATATAAACAGGGCGAATGCTTAAGTCAAATAAAAAAACCACAAAATTTTATCGGGTTTCCAAACTTGTTGCGGATTGAACAGGCTCCTTTTAAAACTTTATCGTCATAAATTAAAGCATCGCAACATTTGCTATTCTTAATAAGTATTGATATTACTATATTTGATACTATAATTTTAGTATCTAGGAAGTAATATGAAAAAACGGTTTCTTTTAATTTTATTTATTCTTGTCTTAACAGCTTTTCCTCTTCTGGCTCAATCTTGCGGAGCGTCATCCTGCGGTGATGAAATTGCTGGATGTTTTGGTTGTTGCATATTGTTCGTATCATTTTTCGCTTGTGCTGCTTCATTCGCCCTATCTATTTGGGCTACAATATGGCTAACCAAAGACGCAAATAATCGTGGAATAGAAAACGCAGGTCTATTCACTATTCTAATGATATTAGGAATTATATTTCAGTTCTGGTGGATAGTGTGGTTAGTCTATATAATAGTCCGTCCAAAGGCCTATACCAAGAACTAAGCTAAATGCGAAATAACACTGCAGCAATTCGGTTGCCTTTTCTTTAAGCGAATTTATAAGATTATAAGATGTAATCCATGGAATAAAAAGCGAAGTTTTAATTTTTACTATAAAAAAAGGTAGCCTACAAAGCCACCTTTTTTACTTTCCTAAAAGAAAGCCTATTTCATAAATACCG
>JAGLDC010000076.1 GCA_023145965.1 bacterium
TCCTTGATGTAATATACTCCTGATGTCACGTCGCCCGAGGGCTGCCAATACTGCTCACCGCTTTGATCGGCAATGTTAAACGCATCGACGAAACTTCCACGTATATCGAATATCTCTACCCTTGCACCCACTGGAGCTTCTATCTTGCACACTGAATTAAATGGGTTCGGACTGACTGACACAAGTTTCGCAAGTTCGGGGCGCTCCGCACTATCGACATACATAGGTCCGGCGGGAAGAATAAACTCGTCGATACCATCGGATGCAACAAAAGTAAAATCAGCCCCAAAGCCATGATAACCCGGTATCTCAGCTGAATACCAGATTCCAGTGATCCACCCATAAGGTCCTTCGATTTGATCTTTTTGTAAATGGTATGTTACTCTTCCGAGTATGTCCAGATTTACATATTCAGGTGGGTTTTCATCAGCATCTTGATACGTAATACCGACTTCGGTAATATCCAATCCTGCATCATAATTTACATATGGCCCTGTTAATACAGGGGGCGTATTTGGCGCCGAAGGCGAGGATTTCCATTCTGCAATTGGGTTTTTGTAATAGGCATGACCGTTTTTCATTTCATCGGCCATATAGAAATGGGTATTCAGAGCCCAAATATAGCCCCATATATGAAGATGCATTGTTTGTGCAGATACATTAAGATAGCGTTTATCATTTGGCCATGTGCCAAAATCTGCATCGCCAGTGAGGTCGCTAATCAGGCATGAAACAAACATTGTCTCGGCAACAACCACTATTTCAGCATCACCGATAGCATATATATTTGACATATCTACAACTTTCAAAATACCCGGAGCCAATTCAACACTTCCTCCACCAATATCAGGTGGGTTTGCCGCCCTACATTTCGCAATTGAATAAAATACATTGCTAGTTGGGACAGCCGGATTGTTTATCGAGAAAAGGTATCCATAGTTATCGTCATAAAGGTCAACAATACCGCCCCAACTTTCGCCGTCGGTTTCCCTATAATCACTATTGGTCTTGATAATGATCCCATAGAATCGAGTTGAGGAAACACAGAAGCCGGCTTTAATTATATCGAGCCAGTCTCCGCCACCATAAGCAGAGGAATCGATTCCCGCAGGATCATCCCACATAGTGTAATAATTTATCGGGAGCCTGCATGTAGAAGTGCCTGTATAAACTGGCGTTTGACCACCCCATGTTTCAGCACTCTCAAAATAGAAACGCCAATGGGCATCTCCTGCTATGGATGGTGTTGCAGCCGTGTATCTATCTCCTTCATCGAGGATAGCATTAACATTCGACCATGAATTCTGCCCATCCGTGGAATAATAGAGTTTACTAATCGAAATAGGACTGGTTAGCTCAGAGGCATATCGGAGATCGCATTGCCCATTAAGAGGATTTGCGGTTCCTCTAGCTCGAACGCCAAAATCATATTGAAAAGGCGGAATGCTATCCGAAGGGGAAACAGCTAACGATATGCTCAATATAAAAGCAATTAAAACGCTTAGTGTAATCAGTCTTAGGTTCATCTTTTCCTCCCTTTTGGTTCAAAAATTCTATCAAATATACTTTTTATTTTTATGAACGCAATACAAAATTAAACGAAGCCAATTTAAAAAGCAAGAGAACTTAAAGGTATTTATTTATTAATATCATTGCTATTGATGGGGTATTCTTATATATTTTCACATTATGGAAGAACAAATAAACAAACAGATTTTATCGTTAAAAAGAGAGAATGAAAAAATTAAAAAGTTGGTTGAAGAACGCACCAATCAACTATTGAGTTTTTTCGATATTACAACGCGTGTATTAAAATCCGATGACCTGGATGAACAACTTACTTTTATTGCAGACGGTATAACCTCTGCATGCCTATTTCGACGAGCTATAATATCCCTCTTTTCTTCTGATTTTAAGCGACTAGATGTTGGGTATAGTGGTTTAAGTGAATTGGAGATAAAAGAGCATCATAACAAGCCTTCTATCCCGAGTAGCCTTTGGCAGGAGGTTCTTTCCGAACGCTATCGAGTCAGCAAATCTTATTTCATTCCAAATGGCGACGATCTAAATACTAAATTAGGCGGAATTAGAAGCACTCAAGAAGAGAGGAGTCTAGCAGGAAGTTGGAATCCATCGGATATGCTGTTCATTCCTCTTCGTAGCGCTAACGGAAAACTACTTGGAGTCATCTCTGTGGACGATCCTCTCGATGGCGACTTCCCTTCTATAGAAAGACTGAAGGTTACAGAGCTTTTCGCGCAAGAAGCCTCCGAAATAATCGAGAGAAGCGATTTAACACGCAAGTTCTTTAAAATGCAGCAATATCTTATGCGACTCATAGAATCATCTACGGATGTTATAGTCTCATCGGATTTCGATGGTAAAATAGTTATATTCAATAACGGTGCAGAAGGGATATTAGGCTATACTCCACAAGAGGTTATAGGCAAACCGATAACAATCCTTTATGAATCCGAGGACGAAGCCAGAAAGATAATGCATCTCTTGAAGGAGAATGACGGCAAAGTTCAATCTATTGAAGTAAGTGCTCGAGCTAAAGACGGATCCACTATTCCTTTAAGCCTTTCAGCGGCTTTACTTTATAATGAAAAAGGTGAAGTCATTGGAACAGAAGGAATATCCAAAGATTTAAGACCTTACAAGGCTCTTCAACGACATATCGAAGAGCTAAATAGGAAAGAAACCATAAGGATAGTAGCTGTCACTCTATCTCACCATATTAATAACTATATCCAATCTATGGTCATCTGCGGTCAAAATATTGAAGAAGTGATCAATGATAGCAAAATCGATTTTTCTGATGAAAAAACACGAATGGATATTTCGGAATATCTTTCTGATTTGAAGCTCAACGCCATGAGGATATCTAAGCTTACTAAGATACTTGTCAATCCCCCCGAGGAATTATCGATTGACGAATACCTCGATGGCATAAAAATGCTTCAACTTCCAAAAAATTTGGGAATCAGCTTCGAGGTTCATCATCATGAGTTTTGCGGGATAGATGGAGTTTGTCCAAAGATATTGGTTGCAGATGATGAGATGACTATTCGAGAGGGTATTGCCGATTTCCTTCGTGCCCATGGTTTTCTCGTGGATACAGCCCCAGATGGCGCTCAAGCTATCAAGAAAATTGAGAAAAAATCTCACGATTATTTAGCTGTTATTAGCGACATCAAAATGCCTTTCGCGAATGGATATGAGGTTTTCAGAGCTGCAAAAAAAGCGAATCCTAATCTTGTTGTCATCCTTATGACGGCATTTGGATACGATGAAAACCACGCTTTGGTTAAAGCTTCGCGGGAGGGATTGAAGGCCAGGCTCTTTAAAGAAAAACCTTTCGACATGAACAATGTCTTGAAGGTTCTTCGAGAGACAATTGCCGAAAAATACTGAAATATTGAAGTATTATCATTCTCAAGAAAAATGTTATTTACAATTCTTGCTTTTTAAATAAATATGATGTATATTTCTACCTCAATAAACCAACTGAATAAAGAAACTATTAGATTATGTCAACCGAGACCGGAAAAGTATCGATTTTAAACGACGAAAGCCTTGCTCTAACACTTTGGAATCTTGAATTAGCCCGCCTAACCGGTACCCCTAATGACAAGAAACTCGTCAATGTAGCACTTAACTGGATAATAAAGCGTCAAAAAGACCCAGGGCGCTACGGTCTTGGTTTTGCAGCGCCTACAGAGGAAGATTATCGTTCCGCAATTCTCCCTACAGGAGAAAAGCTTAATTCACGTGCAGGAACAGCACATCTTCTTGGAGAAGAAGCGTTATGGGCGCTTTCCAAGTGGCTTGGACCCGGTAAAAATTCAGTGAGAGAAGGGCTTTTAGGTATGCTCGGTCGTGCGCGCCGTTTCAGGGCATACTCCGATCGAGGAAGGTATTGTTGCACAACCTGCAGCCTTTCGCTTTGGCGAGCATTAGCCGCTTCGGAAATGCCTGAAGGGATGCCTTTCCTCGAAAGAGGACTTACAACACTCAGTCTTTCACGTGACGGCAAATTAGGATGGAAAGGGTTTCAATTTGCATATACGATATTCGCATTAGCGAGTTTAGAACACACACTTGCGGATAGCGAGCTTATATACGCTGGCGGAAGAATTGAACGCGCTTTGAAGTTATTGCGAATTTCTCGTGATCCCTATGGCCTCAGAAGACTTGGATATGAAGCCGCTTTAAAAAGAATTTAAGAGGGTTATTTAGCTACAGCTTTGGCAACCGCCGAGACTACTCTATCTGGAAATATACTTACCATACATCCATGGTCACCACGAGAACATTCCATTTTCCCATGAGTGCCACATGGCCTACAGCTAAGTTCGATAGGAGGTTCGAGTATGGTTACATTTTCCCCATAGGGAACAAAGCCAAACTCCGGCACCGTTGGGCCAAAGATGCTAATAACCGCAGTTCCAGCAGCCGCAGCAATATGTGCTGGACCGCTATCGTTACCGATAAATGCCTTGGATTGGGCTATTATAGTTGCCGATGTTAGAATGTCCGTTTCGCCTGCTGCTGAAAATGCCATGTCCCCAGCCTTATCGACAATCTTTTCACATAGGCCAATATCCTTAGGTCCTCCAAGAAGAACCACACCTTCGGCAATCTTCTCATCTAAAATACCTTTGATGACTTCGGCATATAGATCGGGCGGATACCTTTTTGTGCCCCAGACACTACCCGGAGCAACTGTAATAAATGGTTTTTCGATTAGACCAAATTTTTTGAGAATAGTATTCGCCTTTTTTTTGCGCTCCTCCCCTGGGAATATCTCCAATTTGTGGGGCTTTGGGTCATGTCCTAAAACGGTCAGTAATTCGAGGAGTCGTTCAGGTTCAGGCATATCTTTCGGTTTCTCTACTTTTTTTGTGTAGAAGAATGATCCCCCCGATTTTGAAAAACCAATTCTCTCAGAAATACGAGACATAAAAGTAATGAGTCCGGTTCTGAATGATCGATGCGGAAGAATTGCAATGTCGAAATGCCGGGTAATAAGATCGTTAACTATCCCAAAATGTGTAGAGAGTTTGGTGTCCGAATTTCTTTTATCGTAAACCATGATCTCATCGATGTTTGGGTTACCATCAAAAACATCTTTGCCATCGGGAGTTGTGAGGACAACGATAACGGCCTCATCTCCGAAGGCCTCGCGAGTGCGCCTTATTAAAGGAGTAGTTAAAACGCAATCGCCAATGAACGCAGTTTGAACAAGTAATATTCTCATAGTGTTCTTATCATAAACCTTTTAAATCGATATGGCAAGTTAAATCTCAATCGAGCGAATATTTGTCCTCGATAAAACTAGCATTACGATAAAAGCCACTATTATTCCAGAGGGAATCGATGGCAAAAGAACAAGCGGTAATAGACTAGAGGTGATCGAGAGGTTATGAATCATCATTCCAGCAATAAGAAGTTGAGTTAGCGAATGAGCTATAGCACCAAAGATACTTACCCCAAATATCGAGAAGCGAATCTTCGAATATCTAACAGCTATCATCATTACTGCGGAAGTTATAGAGGCCGATAATGATATAATAAATCCCGGGGAACCTATGCGTCCTAGCAATAGTGATCCCAAAAAGACCCTTCCAACAGCAACAATAATAGCTTCGAGTGGACCTACAGTAAACATAGCCAATAAAGTAGCGCAATTAGCGAGGCCGGGTTTCATCCATGGCATAGGTTTTGGGATTAATTCTTCCACAACCCATAAAACAGTCCCCAATGCCATAAATATAGACGAAAGAGCTAGGCGGCGGTTATCATCGCGTTGTTGCATCGAGTTTGGTCCCCCCTCCTTCGATAACAATCGCATTCTTGCCGGGCGCACAAATAATCACCATCCCCGGGCGGGAAATCCTACCCATGGATTTGCATATTCCTTTCGGACAGTGCGTTTCATCAACAAAAACCGAGCCGTTTTGGGCACTTACAATCCAGGGGCCGTTATATCCATCGACCACTATCGTTGTGTCTTTGTCGATCGGGAAATTAGCTACGAGCGTATTCTCATGGTATATAGACACACTTCCACTATTTCCTGCAAATTTGTAAACAGGTATTAAGGCTATTATTATAGCGAGTATAATAGGGAATAAATCGAACAGTGAGGGCCTTAACCTTATCGATTCCACTTTCCCTCGATATCGACCTGCCTATTGCATTTTTGGCATTTGCCAGCGGAAGTTATTCCTACTGTTTGGCTGCAAAAACCCTCTCTCGATACAAGAAGGTTTCCGCATTCAGGGCAATATGTGTTTCTTCCGTAATTCGTTATTTTATTACCGATATAAATATATCGAAGCTTCTCTTTAGCTATCTCGAAGGCTCGATAAAGCGTTTCGTTGGGTGTTGGCGCTAAGTCTAGCTTATAAGCGGGATGGTAGCTAGAAAAATGAACAGGAATTTCAGGATTTATTGAAGCAATGAAATCAACGAGTTTTATTATCTGCTCCTCAGAGTCATTCATACCGGTTATAAGTAAATTAGTTATCTCCAAATGAACATCTGAAGCGGCAACACGTTTTATTGTCTCGAGCACCGGTTTTAATTTGCCACCACAAATGCTTCTATAAAATTCATCATTCATCGATTTCAGGTCAATATTCATAGCATCGATTAAATCAATAAGCTCTTCGAGAGGCTCCTCGTTGATAAAACCATTAGTGACCATGATATTCTGTAAACCTCTCATCCTCGCCAATTGAGAAATATCTCTAACGAACTCGAAGGCAACTATCGGTTCTGTATATGTATAGGCTATCCCTACTGAAGACTCACTTAATGCCTCGCTAACAATCATTTCTGGTGTAATGTGGAGTGTTTTGCCATCCTCTTGAGAGATATGCCAATTCTGACAAAAACTGCACGAAAAATTGCAACCCCTAGGGCCAATAGATAGAACATCCGATTCCGGGAAAAAGTGATACAGCGGTTTTTTCTCAATAGGATCTACAGATACAGAGATAACTTCATTGTAAGATTTGGCTATTAATTCTCCGTCAATATTCTCCCTCACGCGGCAAATCCCCGTTTTTCCTTCCGCAATAAGGCATTTATGCGGGCAGAGCATGCATCTAATGTTTTCTTTTTCTGTTTCCCAATACTTGGCTTTATACATCTTCTTTTCCTTTGACTTTGCCGATAATATAGCTTACAGATGAGGAAATAGTATCGAAAACGGCAATTGCTTCGTTTTCTCTAAGCTTAGCTTCGCTGATAACACCCTCCCCTGTTCTAACAAGAATTGGTTCTGCTCCGATATTTCTGGCCAATTCTAAATCACTGATTTTATCACCTATAACATAGCTTTTCCTTAAATTAATGCAATGCTCATTAGCCGCAATTTCAACCATGCCGGGATTTGGTTTTCGGTTCCAACAGTCCTTTCTAAATTCTTTGACAGAAGCATCAGGATGATGAGGACAAAAATAACTAGCATGAATAATTGCATTCCTATCGCGTAATCTCAAGATAACTTTGCTATCTACCTCTCTAGCGGTTTCCATGGAGAAAAAGCCTCGGGCAACCCCGGATTGATTGGAGACCATTATTACTTTTATACCAGCCAAGTTGAGTTTATGGATAGCCTCGATAGCTCCAGGTAAAAACTCTATCCTATCAGGATCGTCGATATAACCAATATCGACAATAATAGTCCCATCCCTATCGATAAATACTACACCATCCCATCCTCTTCTATTATTTTTCATTACCCCTCCCCCAATTAAAAATACCGAGAACCGCATCAAAAACAATATCAGGCGATAAAGCATCCATACATTCTCTATTTTGTGGTTTACAGCGACCATTTCCATAAAGCGAACATGGACGACACTTAATATCAAGACCAACTATCTTCATTCCAGCCCAATCAGATGAATAGCCGAGAGACTCGTGAGTCGGCCCGAAAATCCCAACAGATGGAATGCCTAAGGCTTCGGCTATATGAAGTGGGCCAGAATCGTTACCGATAAAAACATCAGCAGAGGCAATACATCCCATCATCTCTCTGATTGTCGTTCCATAGAGGCAAATAAAATTTTTATAAGGAACTTCTTCGAAAGACGCTACAGTAAAACCTCTATCTGTTAGCATTTCTGCCAAACGAGCAAATTTTTCACCCCCCCATTTTTTAAGATCCCATTTAGCACCGGGATGAATTACAGCAATCGGTTTATTATCGTTATTCTTAAAGAATTTACTCCTTACTTGATTCAATTCTTCCTCGGTAACCATCAAAGAAGTGGTGTTTGAAGAACCGCTAATCCCTATTCTCTTTAGCGTATTAAGAAAGCGATCACGGACATTCGGAAGTCCACTGGCGCCAACCTTAAACTTGACAATCGAGATTCTACGTAAAGTGTGTTTTTTGACTTTTAAAAAGGGAATATTTAATCGGTTGCGAAGGACATATGAACGACCATTAGCCTGAAGATCCACAATGAGGTCAAAGCGTTTTTTTGACAGAGAATCAACAAAATCCAAATATGCTTTAGAGTCTTTACGAACTTGCTCAGGTAAGGTTATTATTTCACACCGAGAGGTGTGGTTTTCTAGAATCGAAGCGAAATCTTCTTTGAGAAAATAGGTTAAACGCGCTTTTGGGAAATTAGCTCTTAATGCTTCAAGCACAGGTGTTGTGAGAACAATATCCCCAAGAGAAGAAAACCTTACAATGAGAATATTCTCATATCTCTTTTTTTTAGAGGCATGAAACATATTACCTGTGTATAAAAATACTGTGCCTTATTTAAGCTCTTCGAGACGTTCTTTTGCAAGCTCTGCTTCGGGAGTCGATTTATGGCTTTCGACTATCTTATTATAGTAATTACTCGCCATATCAATTTGATCGAGCTGTTCATAACATCTCGCGGCCTTGTAAAGCGCCGATGGAACTAATTCGCTTTCAGGCCACTTACGTGTAACTGTCAGGAAACTTATAGCTGCCTCCATAAAATTGGCCTTAGCTAAAAGAGCTTCCCCTATATTATATCGAGAATCATCTGCGCGAGAACCATTTTCGAATTGCTCTAAATAGGATTCGAACCCCATTACAGCAAGATCATATTTGCCCTGATTTAGATCGAGAAGGGCAGTCGAATATAATTCGTCGCCTCGCGCTACCGGTTCGATAGCAACAGAATCAGAATCCATTGATACTGTGGTTCTTTTATCTATATCGTTCTTGAGTGATTCAATTCTATCGGTGAGAGAATTAACCTTAAAGCCAGAATCGCGCATTATAGATTCAACAATAACCATCTCTTCTTGAAGAGAGCCCATGTTCGAGGTATTCTCCGCTCTTATAGCACGCAAAAGACGAATATTTTCTTCCAATAAAGAATCGAGCCGCGCAATATTTCGAGCTTGAAACTGGTTTGTCACACTCAACGAGTCCATCTGATACTGAAACTCTTTTATCTCAGCCCTGGATGCACATCCAAAAATAAAAAACGCCACGAGGAGCGGTATAATTACCGCTCCCCAGAGAATCTTGAAGTTTTTATTCATTATTCGACTTCTAAAAACTCACAACGACGATTTTTTTGCCAGCAAGTCTCAGTAGATTCTTTGCACAATGGACGCTCTTCGCCATATGAGCGTGTAGATATTCTCGTAGCCGCTACACCGTATTCATTGAGGTAATTCATAACAGAACGAGCTCTTTTCTCGCCGAGCGCCATGTTATATTCCTCAGTTCCGCGTTCGTCGCAATGGCCTTCGAGAATAACCTTAGCGCCGGGGAATTTCATCAATTGCTCGGCATTATCGAGAAGTCTAGCAGCTTGATCCTCGCGGATATTGTATTTATCATAATCGAAATAGACAATTCGAAGCTCTATCACCGGTTCCGGAACCGGTTCGACAATAGGCTCTTCGATAACAGGTTGCTGCGGTTCTACCACTGGTGGTGGTGGTGGCGGCGGTGTTTTTTTGGGACATCCCGCAATGAAAACTGTCAGTACCATAAAGACCACAAACAGTAAGATCGAAGTTTTTCTCATTCTTTCCCCCTCTTTTGGGTTTTTTCTCCAAATTCTAATGAAATATAGGACTTACTTCTTATAAATCAACAGTATTTTCAACAAAACTAATCGAACGACCACCGATATCTTGAAGACCAGGTCGGTGCAGTATTCGTACCTCTACTTGTTATCCTCCGGACATCTGTTCCATCCCAATTCATAGTATAAAGCTGATATCGTCCGGTTCTGTTACTCGAAAACACAACATGGTAACCATCTGGTGCCCAGTATGGATTTTCGTTACTTCCTACACTGGTAACATATACCGGGTCTCCATAAGCTACATTTATAACCGCAATCTGAAATCCCTGGTCTGTTCGAGAAGTATAACAAAGCCTATCTCCCTTCGGAGACCAATCGACACCATCATTATATCTTCCCTCATATGTAACTCGTCTGCAATGAGTTCCCATTACATCCATAATATAGACTTGCGGACTTCCGCTTCTATCAGAAGTAAACGCAATCTCTCTGCCAGTCGGTGAAAAACTAGGAGAATTTTCTATAGAATATGGTGTAAAAGTGAGACGCGATTCCTCACCGGTTCTAACATCCATCAAGAATAATTCGGAATTTGCATCGGATATTCGGGAATAACAAATAGTACGACCATCAGGAGACCATGTGCCGGTGATATTTGGCCCCGGGTGTTCTGCAATAATGCTTTCACGTTCTTTATAAATATCGTATATATATAAATCTGGATTTTCGTTTTTATAGCTTGTGTAGCTGATTTTATCGCCCCCGGGCGACCAGTCGGGGGATAAAACTATCGAAAGCGATTCTGTAATTCTGCGTTGAGCATAACCATCGTAATCACATATGTAAATATCTTTGTTATCATCGCCCCACCTATTTGAAATAAAAGATATTTGAGTCTGTGCAACACCCTCTTCACCGGTCAGCGCCTTGTGAATATCGTCGGATATTCTATGCATTAGTCTTCTAGCTTGTACAGCATTTGCAGTATAGTCGTGTTTATATAATTTAGCCTTGGAATTCACTGAATAAAGGCCAATCTTGACCGATACTCTCACTCCGTCAGTGTCAAACTGACCAAGTGCAATAGCATGCGCGTTAATACTCGCCCACTCGAATGGGTCCATATCCTTGGGATTTACTACATTATCTTGTGGATACAGCGCAGAATCAATAACATCGATGAAGGGCGAAAAACGGAGATCATTTCTCAGGACACTCGAGAGTATAGCTATTGTCGAATCCCACTCGGCACCATAGTTATCGAATCGAGGAACAAAATTAGGCACTGCAAGCCTTACAACTCCACTTCCGTAATCGGAAATCTTAAGATAGGCATCACCGCTTTGCGCGAGAGCCATGAAGCTTGCAAATAGAACTAGAAATATAAAAAGCTTTCTTTTCATTTTATCCTAAAAATTATGTGCAAATTCAAAATGTATTCCTAAATGATCACCAGTATAATCGGTTGGGAGTTCCGGAAACGGGACCGATGATAAAACCGTCCTCAATGACTGCTGGTCGTAGGAGGACATACCGCTTCGTTTCTCTACTTTAGCTCCTTCTATCTCTCCGTTTTTCAATATTCTGAAATAAATGGTCGTTTTTAACTGCGCTGAAGTTGCTGGTGGTACCCAGTTCCTATATACTTTCATATATATCAAATTTAAATAGAAATCATCATTAAATGCCCCATCGACAGTTATATGCCCCTCTCCTGATAGACTAGTTTCCTTTGGTTTAGCGACCGGTTGTTCAGTTTGTTTTGGCTTTGGTTTAGGTTTAGTTGTAGTTTTAGGTTTAGTTTTTGGAATAGGCTTGGCTTCGATAACTTCTTTTGGTGCAGGTTCAGGGTCATTTTGTGGTTTTGTCTCAGGAGTTTTTATTACTTCTGGTTGCGGTGCCGCTAATATCCTAACTGAATAGACCTTTGTCGGTGGTTCTTTGGGCTTAGAGAAAGCACTCACAAAAATAAAAATGAGAATAAGCAAAATGTGGCTTGCGTAGCTAATAATAAGCTCGCGGCGCATTATCTATCTCCCTTTTTTTTCGGGCGCAGCCACAAGCCCGAGATTCTCTATATCGGCATCTTTGATATAACTGATAACTCTCATAATAATACCATAATTAACCCCCTCATCACCCTTGAGCGAAACACTTCCGACTCTCCCCCTTTGTTTTATTTTACTGATTTCCTCTGGGAAGGATTCGATTGAAACCTCCGTTTTGCCTATGAATATCTTTGAGTCTTTTGTTACAGTGATCGTAATTGTCGATTCGTCCTTCACTACTGCAGCTGTGGATTTTGGAAGCTTCACATCCACTTCGGCGCGCATCAGTGGCGCGGTAATCATGAAAATAATAAGCAACATAAACACAACATCCATCATAGATGTAATATTCATCTGTATCTGTGTCTTATATCTTTCCTTGAAATTGGGCATTTATAATTCGCGTTTTAGTTGGTTAACAAAGCGTTTACTGAAACTTGAGACATCACCGGCAATAGCTCTCATTTGTGAAGTAAATATATTAAATGCTATCACGGCTGGGATTGCTACTAGAAGCCCCGCGATTGTTGTAATAAGCGCCTCAGCAAGACCGGGGGCAACTACGGCAATATTCGCGCTCGATTGACTTCCGATCTCCCAAAAACTCTGAGTAATACCCCATACAGTGCCAAGTAAACCGAGAAATGGAGATACGCTTGCTGTCATAGCAAGAAAATCGACACTACGCTCTTCTCTTTCGAGCGCCTCCTCGACAGTAGCCTCGGCGCATTGTGTAAGACCCTCGAATAAAGCCGCTCTCGAGCTTTCCTCGATTTTAGATGATCCGGCAAAAAACTGAGGTCCCATTTCTTGGCGTATATTCTCAATAACCAGCGCAATTGGATGATCGCGCATTGGAAGATTAAGGCGCATTATCTCGACTCCCCTATGGTTGCCGATAAGCTTCATAATCCTTTGCCCTTTTTTGGTTAATTTGCTAAAGCGACGGATTTTGCTAACTATAATGGCCCATGAATAACCGGATAATCCTAAAAGAACAAGTAGAATAAACTTACCGAAGAAACCGGAGTTCATTATCATTTGCCATGTGTTACCTATCATGGACCCGCTCATTGTCAACTCCTAAACAACATTAATTAAACGCCATAACATTCAGTAAATAAGAAAGTTACGATTTATATACTAGCGATTTTCATGCCATTCCATTTGTGTTGCCAGTAAACTCGTCTGTCATCTCTTCACCAGTGTCGGCATCCAGAATGATATAATCATCGGGACTCAATACCGGATCAGCAAAGCATTCCAGGCGCACTTTGTATGCCGCCTCGAGTTCCTTGAGGCGTTCAGCTTTTTCTGCGAAAAGCTCCCCTGCTACAACCGGATGAACAATAATGATGAAATTCTTAGTTCTCGATGAAACTGCACGCATAAGCCAACGTTCTATTCTTGCAATAATAGTTACCGCTGAGAAAACGACACCGAGACCTCCACATGTAGGGCATGTATCGGAAATCCTCTCGACAACGCTCTGCTGGACTCTCTGACGTGTTAAAATAACAAGCCCGAAATCGTTCACATCGAGTATCTTATGCCTAGCCCTGTCATCGGACATTGCTTTTCTGAAGGTATCAATTAATGTTTGGCGATTTTTCTCGTATTCCATATCGATAAAATCGATAACAATGATTCCTCCTAGATCGCGAAGCCTTATTTGTCGGGCTATTTCGTCCACTGCAGCAAGATTAACCTGCAGAAGATTATCTTCGTAGGTTTTTCCTTTTCCGACGTTCCTACCTGAATTTACGTCTATCGATATAAGGGCTTCAGTATTGTCGATAACAATGTAAGCCCCTTTTCTAACCCAAATCTTACGCTTAAGCATATTCTCTATTTGAGTTTCGACATCGAAGGCATCGAAAATCGGCTTTTTTCCCCTATAGAGTTTTATTCTATCTTTAAGACTTGGAACGACCTTTTGGGTATAAGCCTTGATTTTTTCATATTCCGTTTTTGAATCCACCACGAATTCGTTCATATCCATAGAGAAAAGGTCACGCACCATCCCTGCGGCCATCCCAGTATCTCTATACATAAGCGCCGGGGCCTCGAACACTTCTGTTTTTTGCTTTATCTTGTCCAAATCCTTAACAAGATACTCCAGATCTCGAGCTAGAGCTTTTTTATCCTGACCTTCGGCGACAGAGCGGCCTATAAGACCCGCTCCCTCGGGTTTCATATCGCGAATAATTTTTCTAATACGATAGCGATCTCGCTGAGACCTGATTTTTCTAGACACGCCAACATGTTTCTGTCCGGGCATCAATACTAGAAAGCGCCCCGCAAGGCTGATTTCAGTAGTGCATCTAGGACCTTTAGCCCCCATAGGTTCTTTCGTTATTTGAACCAGAATTTCATCGCCCGCAGTGAGCCATTCTTTGATATTGTCATTTTTAAACTGGCTCCTTTTCCGAGGACGAACTCTTTGTTGGCTATCTTCTTCTTCTTCTATCTCGCTATCGGAAAACGGATCATATCTGGCAACATCGGAGATATGCAGAAACGCACGTTTCTCCATACCTATGTTTATAAAAGCCGACTGTATTCCCGGAAGAACCCTTTCGACTTTGCCCTTATATATATTCCCCACCATACGGCGTTGGTCAGGTCTTTCAACAAGCAATTCAACTAATTTGCCGTCTTCGAGTATAGCAATACGAGATTCATGAACCTGTTTATTTACAATAATTTGAGTATTCATTTTTAATAATAACCTTTTATTAAGTGGTATGTTCGCTTAAGCGAACATTATTTGTTAAACTTTCCAATAATCTTTCTATTTCCCCAACATCAACTGTAGTATCGAAACATGGGCCATTAGGGCGTTGGTTCGGAACTCCGAACACCGGTATGGGATGAGAATCGATTATCCCGGAAGATAGATCTCTTCCGCACGCTACTGCAACAATTAGCGTAGGCCCATAATCGCTCACAACCTTACGGGCGAGCGTCCCACCGGTAGCCACTCTTATAGCCGAAGTATATTTATCTCCAAGTTCTGCAATTTCCGCAATGACACATTTACCGCAGCGTTTACAATTCTCTATATCGTGAGTTATGCGCCATTGGCATTCGTGAAATTGTAAACAATGAGGTAAGAGAATAAGAATCCTTTCTGTCGAAAGACGCTCACGCTGCGCCCATAATAGTGCATTGTTAGCATCGACAAAAGCTTCCATAAGATTTATTTTCTCAAAACCGAGTAATCCTCCGAGTTCGAGGACTACTGGGAATAAAACCCTCATAGTAACAGATTTACCATTATGAGGGTAGAGAACATCAAATCCGGTAAATGCAGTGAAGGTTATAAGCAACAACCCGCCGCCAACAATTAATATACCGAGCCCTAAAAGTGCCCAGAGAACAATAACCAAGGTGCTAATAGATCTTATTCTTGGATAAATCAGATACATCGTTGCCAAGGAAATAGCTACAACAATCATAAAAGCCAACCATGAAAGACCGATAAATAGTCCCTTGCGGTTCTTCAAGCAAAAACCTCCCCTAACTTCAATTTACACCCACATAAAAACGATCCACAGTCCATTGCTTTTTTGCCCGGAGCTTGAATCTTAAGAATCTTTAAAGCCCCTTTGCCGCATGCAACAACTAAAGCGGTTTTTGCATCGCACTCAATTATTTCGCCCGGTTTGCCTGATTTTTCTATAGGCAGAGCTTTGAGTATCTTATATCTTTGTTCGTTCAATTCCGTCCATGCTCCAGGAGTAGGCGATAATCCTCTAATTAAATTATGGAGCATATAAGCGCTTTTATTCCAATTTATTCGGCAAATCTCGGTATTTAGCTTTGGAGCTTTCGTGGCAAGCAAAGAATCCTGCTTGAAACTTTTATAATGACCTGAACCAACCGATTCTAAAGATTCTAATAGCACTTCGGATGCAACTGGAATAACCTTCGAAAAAAGCTCTTCATAATTCTCATCGAATCCCACAGGAATAGACCTCGATAGGATAATTTCACCGGTATCTACCTTATCATCGAGAAGAAATGTTGTTACACCGGTTTCCTCACAACCCTCGATCAATGCCCAGCGCACAGGTGCAGGGCCTCTTAGTTTAGGCAATAGTGAAGGGTGAACATTCAAGGTTCCAAGGCGCGGAGCTGTAAAAACCCTTCGAGGAAGTATTTTAAAGGATACTACAACACCAATATCGGCATTCAAATTTTTAAGCTCAGCAGCGAAGCTTTCGTCTTTTAGGTTATCTGGAAGGAAAAGCAGAAGGTCTTTTTCCATGGCCAGTTTTTTCACTGCTGTTGGGACAGCTTTATGCCCGCGCGAAACGGGTTTATCTGGAAGAGTAACCACACCAGCTATTTCATGCCCTGCAGAAATAATAGAGGAAAGCATCGAACATGAAAACTCAGTTGTCCCAAAGAATAAAATCTTCATGTGGCGTTATATTCCCTAGCAATTCTTTTAAGTTCTTTACTCAAAAGAGCTTTCTTTATTTGTGGAAGGTGGTCGATAAAAACAACCCCATTTAGATGGTCTATCTCGTGAGATAGAATTTCTGCAAGCATGCCCTCTCCCTCGAACTCGATCTCTCCTTCGCCGTAAATATGAGTCCTAACCTTGACCTTAAAGGGTCTTTCAATTTTGATATACAATTCAGGGAAGGACAAACAACCTTCCTCATATAATACGGTATCCTTACTCGTTTCTAGTATCTCGGGATTAATAAGCGCCTTTACCTCCGAATATTCATCTTCTTTTGGAAAAGCAACAAGGCAAATTCTTCTGTCACTGTTTACTTGATTTGCAGACAGCCCCAAACCCTGATGTTCATTGAGTTTTTCGAGCATTTTTTCAATAAACCTAGAAGTTTCTTCTGATTCTGGATTTTCGACTTCGATTGTCCTTTTCCTTAGAATTGGATTACCCCAGTAACAAAAGGTGAGTTTATTTGGATACTCGTCAGGCATTCGTTTCGCCAACCTTACCAGAGATATATGTTTTCCCAACTTCCGCTTTGAAATTTTCACCGAATTTCAGTGTAATGATATCATCTGCTACTCCAATTACCGACCCAATGAGACCACCAGCAGTGATAACCCTGTCGCCTTTTTGAAGCGAGTTGATCATCGTGTCGTGTTCTTTCTGTTTCTTCGATTGTGGCCTTATGAACAGAAAATAGAACACAACAAAGATTAGAATAAACGGCAAAAACGACAGAATAGGATTACCCTGTGGAGCACCATCCGTCTGACCTGTTACTGCTGCCATTAATGATATTAATGCGTTTAGCATATTGAACTACCTTTCGTTTTAGATTTCATGTTCTAGTGATTGTTCGAGTTCCGGAGAAGCTATAGACACTGCGAATTTAACATTCCCTCCGGCTGATTTAACCGTTGACGCCAGCTCTCGGGTAGTGGCGCCGGTTGTTATTACATCGTCGATAATGACGAAAGTCCTATTTGTTAGCTGAAGTTTTGCCTCAAAAGCGCCGGAAACATTATTCTGACGTTCCACGACATTAAGTTTTGTTTGCGTTCCAGTATTTCTAATCCTCTTGATAGCCTTTCTCTCCACATATATACCAAATTCGCTACCCAACCTCTCAGCGATTATTTCGCTTTGATTGTAACCCCGCGAGCGTTTTTTTACCGGATGAAGAGGAACAGGTAAAAAAGCATCCACACCTTCGAAAAGTTCTATGTCCAACAATTCAGCCATTACACTTCCTATATGATGGCCAACGTCAATTCGACCACCATACTTCAATAAATGAATCATCTCACGCGTAATCTCATTAAAATGCAACACTGGCAAAAGAAAGCAATCCATTTCTTCACCACAATTGGGACATCCAGTCGTTTGTTCAATGATTTTTCCACAATTTGAGCATCTCGCGGTAAGATTTATCTCAAACTCAAAACCACACTTCTTGCAAATAGGACCATCTTCTGTTCTAACACCGCACAATGCACATGAACGAGGGAAAAATAAATCTCTTACACCTGTTCCCATAGCTTTTATTTCACTAAGAACACTCAATGCTTTTTCCTCGCCCGCGATGACCCAATTACAAACATAATAGCGCTAAAAAATAGAAGCCCAAATAGGATTATCTCATTAACTGTCAGCATAATAGGGCCAACATAACCAATTATCTGTTCCACTTCGTAGGTTCTGAATTGATCGACGGCAAAACGATCTATCGAATAGAAAATAAAAACTAACCAAGATGTGTAGCCATCGAAATAATGCCATCTCTCCATCCATAAAACCACAAAAAACAGTATAAAACCGGCAGCCGAGGCAATTAGTTGCGTCGGGATCAATCCCGTCATAGTTGTTTCAGGATGTGCGTGGAGAAACTGATCCCAGTAACACCCCGCCGCGCCACCTGTGAAAATAATCGATAGTGGCCCATCTGTTGGACGGCCATAACAACAACCATTCAGGAAACAACCTATTCGGGTAATGCCAGCTCCCAAAAGAAAAGTGGGCGCTATAACATCAGCAACTTTGTAGAAATCAAGCTTCCTGATTGCCGCATAAATAGCCACTCCAATAATAACTAAAGCTACACCACCCATCATAGAAAGGCCAGCAATACCGAATCCACCCGGGCCATGAAAGGGATTGATAACATCGAACCAGTTACCAGTGAATTCATCGAGGTGGAAAACAACATACCATATCCTACTTCCCACTATCGCCGAAACAACCACAACAAAAATAAGATCATACAAGATATCCGGATTAACGCCGAACCGCTTACTCCTTTTATTTGCTATTATAGTTGCTAGTATCACGCTTATAGCAAGGGCGAATCCCCATGACTTCACTGAAAATGGACCTATAGAAAATATCTCTGGATGCACTATTACTCTCTTCCTCCAAAACGCCTATTTCTTTTTGCATATTCGACAAGCGCCCGATAGAATTCGACTTCGTTGAAATTAGGCCAAAAAACATCAGTAATGTAAAACTCAGTGTATGCAATTTGCCATAGCAAAAAATTTGAGATGCGCAATTCACCACTCGTCCTAATTAGCAAATCAGGATCGGGGATATTGGCAGTATAGAGGTGTTTTCTAAATAACTTTTCGTCAATAGAATCTAACTCGACATCTCCAGATTTGACCCCTTTCGCGATTAGCCTCGCAGCCCGAACTATCTCCTCTCTAGCACCATAGTTTAAAGCTAAGTTTAGTATAAGCTTGTCGCTGCCAGAGGTTTTATTAATGACCATCTTAAGAGCTTTTCGTTGTGCAAGTGGTAAACCATCGAGATCACCAGAAACCAGAACCTTAACGCCTTCTCGCTTTAACTCGGCAACCTCACCAAAAGCCGATTCGGAGAGCAATCTCATAAGAGCGCCAATTTCAAATTCTGGTCTTTTCCAATTCTGAACGCTAAAAGTATATAAAGTAAGGACTTTCACTCCAGCGTTTCGAGCAGTTTTAACTGCTTCTTTGGCCGCTTTAACTCCCGCCGCATGCCCATCTTTTACAGTTAAACCTTTACTTTTAGCCCATCTGCCGTTACCATCCATTATTATCGCCACGTGCTCGGGCACATTGCCCAGGGTTTTCAATTCTTCCCGAAGAAGTTCCATTTGTTCATCAACAATACGAGTCATTCTACCTTTCAAATAGAATATTCAAACATAATTAATTAATATAACGGAAGATATAGTAAAACGCAAGATAAACCGAATTGTGTTTGAAGATTAGACCTTTTATTTAAGAAGAATAAATGATGACGAAGTAACTCGACTGCCATCGAGGACAAGCTCGGCAATATATCTACCGCTTGGAAAACCCGCTAAATGCAATGGGATTTTATTATCACCGCGATAAATTCGATAATTAGCGACTGGAGTCGAAGTAAATCTCCCCGATTGATTGTAAATGTTAATATCGACAGAACCACAACGATCCGAATCAAAGATAATATTACCAGAAGAATTAAATGGATTTGGATAAACTGCAATATCGGGGTTTTCTGGAACGAAGTATCGAGCCTCTCGGACATACAATGAACGGATTTCCCAATATTTTGCAAGTATCATATTTGCAAAATCGGATTGAAGAGCAGCAAACTCTATTAAATCGATTCGAGTAATGCTGTCTCGATCTATCTCAGAATCTATTCTGGCCTGTATCATCTCCTCGACAGATGAAAAACGGTCGAGTATGTCCGCAATCGCATAGGTATCAATAGTAAATATGCCGGTATATACCAGCGATTTAAGTTCGATAGCAAGATCACAAAGCGAACTCCCATCGGGACCGTAAACACTGGGGGGAAGACCTCTCGCTTGAACCCACAAAGGAATCGGTATAGTATTTATAGGCTGCCCAAGATATTGCCACATCGTTGTAGGAATATTAGAATTGTTATTGCCAACTATAATCGAGGCACTCGTTGTATAGTATCTGTTTATTGTGTAACGTGCCTCAATAACACCATTAGGATATGTGCCAAAAGAAAAATCAAACGGCAATGGATAAGGATCGATTTCCTCGGTAACTAGATCGCGAGCAAGACCGAATATTAAAAGCTGTGGCGAAATAATCTCCGCTGTGGATAAAATAAATTCTGCCCTTGTTCTCCGCTCCATACCAACTCTATCAAAAACCGAACCAGAATCAGCATAGTTTGTGCGAACAATAAAACCATCGGGATCATCAGAAGCATCGTATTTGAAATAATAATCTCTTCCAGCTTCAAATAAAACCGCGGCTCCGGTCGAGTCGATAAGAGCATAACAATGCGTCGAACGCCGAATAGAAATGTTTGTGCTATCGAGATATTCCTCAAACTGATTTACATTACTAAAATGCCCTAAAGCATGGAACATAATATGCCCATCATCATCACCCAAAGTAACCCAAGACCCTTGGTTATATGTATCCGTATTTACTATCGCTAAACCAGCCTCATTAACACCCGACCAAGCACGGTCTGTCTCGCCCTCGTAAACATTGGCAATAAAATGATAGGACTCAGAATCAAAATAACGAACCTCTTGATGTTCGTTAGAAACATCGCGATTCTTCCAAAGCAACGCGCCATGAGCATCGCTAGGAGCAACCACTGTAATTGTGCAAGAAAACGCCGCGACTACATAAAACAATAACAAGCAGATTGCAAATGTAATTTTATCCCATCTGTAATTCATATCATGCTAAATATAATCAATCAATAAGCTATCGTCAATTAAAAACAATACCTGCCACTTAATAAATAAATCCCAAATGCAGTAAAATAAATAAGATAAATCTAGTTCCAAAAATTTACAAAAAAAAGCGCTGGCGCGGGTAGTGTGGGAGGTTTGGAGGGGATTTTTGCGCAAAATAAATAAAACCGCTATAAATCGATCCTGTTAATAGCAAAAATCGTGACAGCGCTTTTTATCCTAATTAAACGAAAGGAGTGCAAATTAACATTTTAAAATCATATGAAAACTCAAGCAGACAAATATCTCACTTACTCCTCGATATAATGCTTCTTGTTTTCTCAGTAACCAGGTCCTTCCTTGAACCAAATACTACTTTTAAACCTCTAAGTAAATCGAAGTTATGCCATTCGCTAAGGAACATACGCAACGCCCTTTTTGTTTCCTCGTTCTGATCACATTTTTCTATCGATTCTAATAGAGCCATCATAAATTCTTCAACCTCGTAGCTATTCATAGCCGAAGTATAAGAATTCCATATATAGAGTGTGTCGATTAAAAATATCCGCGATTGTTCGCCTTTGATATTCCCTACAACACGAATTATATCTATCCAGTTATCTCTTCGTGAATGGAAAAACCTCACTAGAATTGGGACTACAATCTGGGGATCGAGTCTCGGTATGAGTTTAACAATATCCGAACACCAATTCTTACTATTCTCGTAAAGTAGATATACTAGCTGCTTAATAGCTTTTTCTGTTCCTATACAAGCAATAGCTTCAAGAACTGCATAACGAATTTCCGAATCAGTATCCTTTGCCAATGAAGACAGTAGAGGCAATACATCTTCTCCGGCAATTACCGCAAGAACAATCATGCCCTGTGATTCTTTTTTTCTCTGAATATCAGAGATAAGCCTTCCTGCCTTATCCCTTTGCAGACTCTTCACTTGAATTATTTCGTTTACCAAAACCTGGGTAGATTTATTCGGAATTACAGAAAGAGCATCAGCTATCTTGAATGCATATTCTCTCGACTCTGTCGCCATTTTTTCCAAAAATCTTCGTGGTATGCAAGTCGAATTAACCAAGGAAATAAATTCCTTGATTTCGTCCGGAACCGTAAACATTTCTGCGCTCGTTGCAGAAACCAAGGCTTCGAGCGGCCGTCCAATGCAAAAAGAAGCAAAAAAAGTATTCGCGTCCTGAATTAATTTATTGGTAAGCTTAACATTATTTCGCCTCGTGTTATAAAGGTGGGCAATAACCAAAGCAGATAATAACTTACGTTTTTCAAGATAATTAGTGGTTAGCCAAACAAGAGTTGTAGTGAGAAATTCGGTTTCAAAACTCGAATTAAGTTCTCTGGATTTCTCTGAAATTCGGTTTTTTGCAAATGTGTTGATTAATCCAAAATCTGATTTTAAAAAAAGCGTCGAAACTAAAACCTCCGGAACCTCTAAAAAACCCGGTGTCGGAAAGCGTTTAAAAGTTGCGACAAGATAGCTATATAATACTTCAATATCCTCAATATTTGTTGCAACAATTGATTCCGTTAGCAGCGCAGCTAAGCCTCGACGGCTTTCTTTGGTATCTATCCCCCTAGAAATCATTCTAAGGTAATTATCGATACCGTCGATAAATTCCAGTCTCTTGCGGGTTTCAGGTCTTCGCTTTGATAAGTGTTGTTTAACTCTTTTACTTTTAAATTTTTGATACCAGACAATTAGCTCGTCGCCCAAATCCTCGCTTAATTGCTGTCTGTGCTTATCAATAATCCCGTCGAGAGTCTCAATATAATGATTCACACTATCTAAGTCAGACTTAGAAAAGGCATCTGCTATGGTGTTTATTAGGCCATTTTCAGATATATATTCGAGTATTCCTGGTGAAAGCCCCGAGATTTCGTCTAGTACCCTTTTTGCAGCTATCGGTGCTAAATTCGGAATTTTGGTTTGCTGAAAATCACTAGAGGCTTTTTTGCCTAATATTTTTCTATATTCTATTGAATTAGCTACTATAGATTTCACTCCATGAAGATCAAAATAATTATCTATTTCAAGATTTTCACCGGTGCTATTAGCTTGTGAAAAATATACCAAAGCAACCTTAAATTCATCTAATTTAAGGTTCTTATCAAAATTTAACGACCTTACATTTTTCTTTAATAGGTCCTTATAAAACAACCTTGAAAAATTATCGTTCACCAAGTTCAACCCATTTACAAAAAGAACTCCATCGTCCGCGAGTGAAATTGAAAGTGATCCTTCGGCTTTTAAAATTTTTATGATTTTATCATACGATATTTTAACGCTCTGTATGGGAATTGGGTGACCTTTACCATACATCTCAATTTTACTAATTGCCAGATGCAGCTCTTTTGCAATCTCGCGGAAAGAGTTTTCTTTAATTGGTTTATTATTATTCACTTATAGAATCTTTTTTTTCCCGTGGACTTCTTATTCCATCCACTCCTTTTTAAACAGAATCTAATGTTACCGAATAATATTTTAATCAACCAGAAGTTATAAGTAAAGGTTATTCTTTATTAACCAACAACACTCGGTTCGATAATCATCTCACCTTTGTGAAACCTGTCCGCTGAAAGTGGGGAAATATCCACCGGAGGGTTTTTGCCAACTATCGATTGTGCAATACATACAGCGGTCATTGGTGCAATCATGAATCCATGCCCCGAAAAACCCACAGCATTAATAAAACCTTCGACCTGACTATGTTCACCCAGTATCGGCGCAGCATCGGGCGTGCGATTGTAGCTCCCTCCCCACTGACGCACTAAACGCAGGTTTTTTACAACTGGCAGAACATCGAGTAGTTCACCTGTCATAAATTCAAGCCACTGCCATGATGAGCGCATGTTATAACTTGGCTCCTCCGTTTCGCCAATTCCCATAACAAAATTACCATGTGGAACTTGCTGTAAATATATGCCTATTTGAAAACTGATAACCATCGTTTCAAACATCGGTTCTATCGGCTCAGATACCAAACACTGATGACGTTCCGAGTAAGTCGGTATATCTATTCCAGCTAAAGCGGCAACCTCTTTGGACCAAGGTCCTGAAGCATTGACCACTATTGGAGTATTAATCGTTCCTTTATCAGTAACTACAGCAGATACTTTATTTCCATTTAAGATTATCTGCTTTGCTTCAGTGTACCTGAAAATCTTAACACCAGCCCCCTCAGCCGCCTTTGCATAAGCGAAATTAGTCCTAAATGGATTTGCATGACCATCGGTGGGACAGTAGGTTGCTTTGATAAAAGTATCTGTATTAATAGGCGGACAGATTTCACGAGCTTCCTGGCGAGAGACAAACCTACTTGGAATTCCCACAGAATTCTGAATTTTGATGTTCTGCTCGAACTGCTGAACCTGCGCATCATTGTGAGCTAGTATCAAATAACCGCCTTGCCGGAATTCAATATCGTAATCCAATTCATCGCTAAGATTTTCGAAAATATCCACCGAACCTTTTGCCAAACGACAGTTCATTTCAAGACCCCACTGCTGACGCACTCCTGCACCGCAACGGCCGGTAGAACCACTGGAAAGGTAACTCTTCTCTAGAATCACAATATCTTTAATACCACGCTTGGTGAGTTCATAGGCTATGGCCGAACCAACGACCCCTCCTCCAACAATTACGACTTCCGCACTTCTTGGCACTTCGTTCATTCTTGCCCCCTTTCACTTCCTTTAGCAATTGCTGAAAAAGTAGTAACTTGAGTTGGAGGCCTTTTAGATGGTAATTCCAATTCGTTTATCTCCTTCTTGAGATACTTTGCAAGCTCTTTGCGAATTATTGGAAGACAGGTTCTACCTCCACAAGGCCCCATACCTACCCTAAGAAATCTTTTAAGTTCCTCAAAATCGGTATAGCCATCGGAAATAGCCTTCCTTATCTCCTTCAACGATACATCTTCGCATCTACAAATAATAATATCTTCTTTATCCATAAGATTACTCCTTAAAGTTAGAACATAGATTATAAATGGGCCGGGCTTTTAGGTCAAGTTCAATCGAAGCAAACCCAAAAATTAAAAAATAGAAAAGGCCGCCTAAAAGGCGGCCTTTAAAGAAACCCCAAATGAAATGGTCTAAGGAGTTGAAGTCCTGGCTTTTAAGTCAATTCTAATGGTCTGGTCGAATATCCATGTTGTAACATCGGAAGGTGTCTTAAGCTGAAGCCACAGGTTCTCCGTCCGATACACACTATCTGCACTTGCTCCCTGAATATTAAAGCCCCCGGGGCCAAAAAGGGTATCTGGATCGGCAGCTCTACCCGAAGCCCAAGTATAACCACTATCATATATGGCATCGCTAAGCTCATATAGAATAGGAGGATGGATATTATCATTAAAACGCGCACGGAGTGCATATTTATCTATACCACGGACTGTGCCTAGGTCCCAACCGGTAGAAGGATTACCTTTGATCCCAATATCGATGGTTTCAGTTCCGGTGTTTTTAACAATGAAAACGCTAGCGCTATCTGCGGAAACAGTGGCATTTAAGCCAACAGAATCCAGAATCGTCCAATCGTTTTCGTCGTCATAGTTATAAACAATCCATTCGAGAGTCTGTTCATTATACTTAGCCCAAGCCTGCCATGTCGCAGGCCATTCTTCAACATTGCCAGCGAGGTCATAAGCTCGACATATGAAATAATAAACAGTATCATCGAAAACTGTATCAGGAACAAAGGGGCCAAACATGGAACTGGTTAAGCTGGTATTCAAATACCAATCTTCCCAAACCCCAGTGGGTCCGCGACGGAACCTAACATCATAATAACGAATACCCCATCCAATACCATCGCTGGTAGTAGTATCAGCTCCACCCCATGCTATAATGAAATTTGGAGCGCTAGAGATAGTATCAGCACCAAGGTCATCCACAGAAGTTATTGGAGTTTGTTCATCCCATTCGACTTTACGGTAACCCGGCCTATTGATGTAAGTAGTGCCGTCAGTTAAAAAAGAATCGGTAACATAACTGGCGTAACCAAGGTTATCAGTAAGTTGATACCCACTGCCAGATACTCTCGGCTCGGTTTCGGTTCCACCATTAGTGTAGGATCCCCACCTTAATTGATAAGGTCCACCGGTTGGCCACGCCATACATAATCCAGCAAAAAGCATAACGCCCATTGTTACTAAGAAACTATTTTTCATACTATATCCCTTCATATTTTAATCAAATATACGAAACAATATTCCTTCTTGCAAGTTAATTATGGCAATTGCCCTACTTGAGGAGCTCCAACCCAAATAATACCCGAACTTGTTGTATTCAACGCGCCGGGAACCGGAGAAAACGCCGAGCTATATGTATCAACCACATTGTGGCTGACTACCAGGGCGCAACCCAAATTGCTTAAGTCAACACCCATTCCGCCGGATAAATTATTATTATATAATGTATTATGAACGATGAGATAATTTCCGCTTCCACCACCGACCATAAGACCATCGTTTTGGTTATTACGGATAATATTATTATCTATGGGCATAGCTTGAATCTCGACATTCATTCCACTCAATATAACACCGACACTGTGACCCTCGATGATGTTATCCTTTATCGAGCCGGAAACGCCGTCCATTCCACCCACGATGTTGATCCCTGGCGAAATAACCCCACTCTTGCCGTCGATGTGATTGCCCAGGAGATTGACCTCAACAATCGCTCCCATTCCAGCAATCGCACCTTCGGCTTCATTACCACAATTTATAATGTCGTTTGAGAGCATATTTACGCTTCCACCAAACGCCGAAACCGCACCCAAAGTTCTGCCGACGAAATGGTTCGCCTTGATCTCCGCCGATCCGGTTAAAATGTAAATCGCCGGGCCAACTTCCATTCCCTCCATATCCTTTGTGAACAGATTCGCTTCGGCATAAATATCGGCCTCCCTGACTGTTATCGCACCGCCCATGAAGATATTGCCTGTGAACTCACCGATACCACCCATTCCTCCAATGGTAACCATATTCATGATTACATTCGTCGACAACTTGCACACCCCCGAAGTGATAACGGGAACCTCTATCTGACAATCGTGGAAAATCGCGTGGTCAGTAATACTGATACTACTCGCGATTGGGTCTCCTCGGAAATTACAGTAGCCGAAAGACGCCCCCGTCGCCACAACATTATCCTCGAAATTGCATTCGCTCACCGTTGCATCGTTGAACGTCGCCATTCCGCCATAGAAAGTAAGGTGGAAAGCATAGCCTTCGATAGTGAGTGGCCCGTTTATGAGGGTGTTATTTGGCCCCGAGCCTCTCACGTGAATACCACTCCCAAGCGTCGGCGCTCCTGTAACAACATAGTTGCCCGGAGCGATGTCGATTAAAGTATTGGTTCCAGCCGTGATCGCAGCTATTGCGTCGTCGAGTAATACGAAATCTGCATTCGCTGCGCCGACCGTGATGACATCCTGCGGCTCCCAATCGTTGCGGAAAGTCGAATCTCCACCTAACGAAACTGCGCCGATGACATTCACATCATCGTCCATCTCGATAACGGAACCGACCGCCTGAATGCTGTCGGCGATAAGCT
>JAGLDC010000077.1 GCA_023145965.1 bacterium
TGCGGCGTCGGCATCGATCTTCGCCACGAAATCGGCGTTGGATTGATATATACCGCTGTTCGTGTGGAAATTACCCGTTCCGAGAGAAACATTGCCCGTCGGCGACCAATAGCCGGCGTCATTCTGGACACCGTTACCGCTCGTGCTGTTGAGATAAAGAGCGTCGCCCGTAGCGGCAGTGATACTAACCGCGTTTCCGCCGGTCGTAACGATCGCGTTGCCGCCATCGTAAGCACTTTGCAACGAACCGCTACCACTTCCACCACCGGAGATATCTGCGGTCGTCGTGCCGTCGTAATAGTATAGTTTATCGTCGGTGCCGACATAAATGCCCTTATCGCCGGAAGCTATAGGATTCGCGGCCTGCGGATCGAGAACGAGGCCGGTCGGATCGATTAGACCGTGAACAGTTAATTTGCCATCGACTGTCGCGTCGCCGGCAACGGTCAGGTCACCGTCGGTAGTGATATCGCCGTCACAGATATTAACATCCCCTGCCGGTGTTCCCGGTTCGAAAATCATAACATCGTCCAATAAAACACCATAGCCATATTCGCCATAAGCCACAAATCTTATCCAATAGTCCGCGCTCGACGATGGAAGCAAGATCGATTCCATCGTCCATGTGGCGATATTTATAGTATAACTGGCAAGTAAAATCCACGAACCTGCTGCGGCGTCTCTATAATAAACCTGCAGACTATCTTGATCCGAGGACCAAAGTTCCTGGGTATGCCAGAACGATAAAGTCGGGGTCGTAAGCGATGTAATATCCATCGACGCGGTATAGAGTTCGGCGCTGTTTCCAGAACTAGTTGTAATAAAGCTAGCCGAATACGAACCCGCATGATAATCCGTCCCCTCCTGAGCCCAGTTTGTGCTGCCTGTTAGTATGTTGGCTGTCCATCCCGTGGGAGGAACGCTTGTTTCGAACCCCTCGTCGAAAAGGATCGTGCCGATACCGGCGGTACCCTTGAATAGCGCGCAACCGTCAACCTCGATATTGTCGTCAAGGTAAATAATATCAGCTTGAGCTTGAATGCTATCGGCAATAAGCTCGCCCATAACCATTAAGTCATCATCGACAACCAGAGTGCCAACACTCGCACTGTAAAGGGTCTCAGCCTCGATAAATGTCGTCATCAAGCCATGATCATATATCTGAACGGCAAGCTCCTCATCGATCATGAAGTTATGCTCTTCGGAAGAGGAAGACGGATCGGGGGAATAATACATGCCGAAACCCTCACTGCCGTCGCCGTACCAAATATGGGCACGATAATCGAAAACAATCGAGTCTTCTATTTCGATATTACCATCGATATAAACGCTGTCGTCGAGGTAGATGATCCCGCCCACCGCTTGAATGCTGTCGGCGATAAGCTCGCCGAATACCTTAAACTGCGCCATCGCGACCATCGTGTCGGTGGTAAGACCGCTGGCCATCCAGAGTGTATCGATATTCGCGACTCCGCCGCCGCCCCATGTCGTGTGCCATGAGCCGTCCATCCAGATCGAATCCTCGATCCATATCGCGTCGCGGAAGAATGTATAATCCTCGCGCGCTTCGATAGTGTCCGCGACGAATTCGTTCGCATAGAGCTTAGAATCCACCCAAACGGTGTCGCCGAATGGGTTGAAGATCAGCGGTGTGGCGACGAATAGATCGGAGTATATACCGCCGTGCACCGTGACATCGCCCACCGTCTCGATGGCCGGACCACCGCCAAGATTCTGGAAGAAGGCGGTCGGATCGATAGGACTCGCGTTTATAGCGCTAATCGCCGTGTCGCCCATCGTCGCATCGATGAAAACCGGGCCGGCATCGGCCAGAATAACGCGACCGCCGCCGGGGGTAAGATAATCGTATGCGCCGTCGAGGCTGCTTGTAACGCCGCCACCCGGCCATGCGGTAATCGAGACACCGTTGAGCGTCATCGATGTGTTCGCATTGACATTATTGCTCGCGTAGACATTCGTCGCGATGACCGAATCGGTGGCTACGAGATCGCCGGCAACGCGGACATTGTCGTCCATTTCGATGACATCGCCGGCCGCCTGAATACTGTCCGCAATAAGTTCACCCATGACCTTGAGCGCCTCATCGACGACGACCGTGTCGTGGCGCGTTGCGTTGATCGTGTCGAAATCCACAACGCCGCCGGTCGGCCAATCAGTGATCGTAACGCTATTTAAAGTGAACGTTCCGCCGTCGATGTCGCCATCGGCGTCGATATCGCCCGTGCAGATATTAACGACAGCGGGAGCCGCGCCTAAAGGAGCTGAAACTAAAACATTATCGATCATCCAATACCACGCCCAAGCGCTATTGTCGTTATAAACGAACATAACCTGAAAAGCCGCATTAATATACGGCGATATATCAAATACTTCTTTGCTATACGTATCTGCCTGATAAGTGTGAAGTAGAATCCACGCAGACCCATTCCATACATAAAGATTGCCGTAGTCTGTACCCGAAAGCCAATCGAAGTGGTTTCCAAAACTGAGATAAACCGTGGTGTAAGAACTAAGATCAATAACTGGTGACGCAAGTGAGGCCCAAACATTAGTACCAGAACCGGCATTATCAGAGTCAATAATCGGGAATGTGCCAGTAATACCGCTCGCGGCGTTGGGAGTTATCCCGCCGGGATTTATATCGTCCCAAACGAAACCGGAAGCAGAACTATCGACAATAGTCCAAGCGGATATCCCGCCGCTCTCGAAATCCTCGAAAAAGACTGTATCCATGGGAATAGCTCCGCCGCCGAACGTCGCGCAACCGGCGGTGATATCGCCGTCGACCTCGATATTGTCGTCGAGGTAAATGACAGGGCCGACCGCCTGAATGCTGTCAGCGATAAGTTCGCCCATGACCTTGAGCGCCTCATCAACGACGACCGTGTCGTGATCCGTCGCGGTAATCGTGTCGAGGCGGGTGATGGAGACCGGCCACGATGTAATCGTATAGTCGAGCGTGAAGCTGCCGGCTGCAACATCGTTGTCGGCGGTAACATCGCCGTCTTCTATAGTAACCCGATCGACAATTATCGGCATGTCGCTGAAAGTCATCCGAAAATCCGGGCGTGAAGTAGTTGAAGCGAGGGCAGTCATCCAAGCCGAATCGCTATAGCCTCTACGGCAATAGTTATTTACCGTTTGAGTCGTATATCCCCAACTCGGACCACCAGAACCATAGCTAGTTGATTGATAACCATGCTGGAAGAGTATCAAAAGATTGGATGTTCCATCGTATGCAAAATCAGTAACGTCAAATTCATACCAACCAGCAACCTGCGGAACAACCTCAGCATCAGAAGAATAAACGAGTGTCGCGCGTGAAACATCCCATGTTTCAGGAACTGTATCCGTTGTTACCTGTACAAACCAAATTTTGAGAGAATCGTAAGTCCATGGATCGGTAGAGCTAGGTGTTACTAAATAGATTCCGAGCTTATCTAAATTCATTGGACCTGTAGCACCTATTTCCGGAGCATGCACAACGCTGACATTCCTCGCGTAGTGATACCAACCCGCAAGTGGTACCCAAGTTCCGCTGCTTGTGCTCGTGTTGGTTATAATCGAGCCTTCGCCAACCGTGGCAGTCCCGCCGACGATTCCCTGTCCATCGATCCAGAAATCGGCATCCTGCGCGGCGGCGTTTTGATTCTCGACATAGCTTCCGCCGGAACCGCTGCCGAAATCCTGCCAGTCGGTGCCATCGTGCCATTTGAGGTTGCCGGCCGCATCGTCGTAATAGACTTTACCCTCGACGCCCGCCGGAGCGGCTGGTTGCGGCTGGAAGGTAACGGCCTTCGGGTCGAGTTCGCCAAGTATCATAGCGTCGCCGTGCTCATCGACGCTGAAAACGACCACACCTGTGTCGTTTTTTACTCTGAATTCTTCGTCGGAAGCACTGACGTTCTTGTCGAGTTGAATTTTAATGTCGTCGTTCGACCAAATATCGCCATTCATGCGAAGGTCGCCCGAACAGAAAATCGCCGGGCCAGCTCCATCATTAAAAACATATAAAGCCGGTTCAATGTCGTCGTTTGTGCGAAGTTCGACCGCTCGGCCATCGGTCGCCGTGCGGATATCGACCGGTCCGCTCGCGTCTGTGATAATATTTTCGTCTAAATCGTATGCGCCTTGAAGGTCGTTCGGCAAAAGGTCTGTCGCAACATAATTGCCGAGGCTGTCGGCCTTTATGGCATAATGTGCAGAATCCACATAGAGTGCTGCAAGTGCGTAAGGAACTGCCGCAATAACAACTCGTGGGCTCATAACATATCCGCCCTCGATCTCCAGTTCGAGATAAAGGTTATCATCGAGATCGGTTATAGTAAGTTCGACTTCATATTGAAGATCGAACAGCCCCTTAACGACGGGAACATTCATTATTGTGTCTCGGTCAACCATAGTGCCCGCTGTAGAATCGTCATAAATACGCACGATCATATCTAGCGAATCATTAACACCTACTCCAGAGACATTAGTCAATTTGCCCTGATAGTTAAATAAATTCGGCACTGCAAGGGCTGCAGTTACCATAAGCATTATAAAAGTGAGCGAAAAAATCTTCTTCAATTTTCCCCCTTTTTGCGAGTTTGAACAAACCACAATGAACGCAACATAAAAAATATCGCGTTTTATTCTCAAAGTTAATTTAATACAAAAAAAATAAACAAGCAAATTGTTTTTTATATTTTAACAAATATCTTTGGAATTGATTTTAATACCTTTTATCATTACTTTCGTTTGTTAAAATTAAATTTAGGTTAGGTAAATTATGATTAGAAGCATGACCGGTTATGGGCAAGCTACAACTTCAGTTGATGGAATAAGCATTGTAGCTAAGACTAAATCGCTAAACGCACGCTTTTTGGATTTAAGAATTAATCTTCCGGAGGTTCTTTCTGACTTGGAATCAGAAATTGCAAGCTCGGCAAAGAAATATAGCTCTAGAGGAACAATAACCATTCAGGTTGAACTCATTACGAACAACAAGATGATCCTATATGAGGTTTTCCTCGACGAAGCACTTCTTTCAAAATATATCTCTTCAATGAAAAAATCTCTTAATTTGGACATATCCCTCACACCCCGAGATATAGTCTCCTTACCGGATGTCCTTTCTACACGACTCAAAAAAGATACCTTAGAAAAACTCAGAAAACCGGTTATAAATACAGTTAACGAGGCTTTCTCTAGGCTCATCGATATGCGATCAACCGAAGGCAGTTCCATGTATGATGACTTCGTTATACGGCTGGATAAGATATCAGCTGTTGTCGAGATTCTCGAACAGCGCAAGGATAAATGCAAGGAGCGATTTATCGGTGTTATAAAGGAGCGTGTCTGCGAAATTCTTAAAGCACAAGTCGAAATCTCTGAGGATAGGATTTTGCAAGAGGCCGCAATTTTATCCAGTAAGGCCGACCCAACGGAAGAACTCATTAGGCTTAAAAGCCATGTTAACCAGTTTAAAGATGTGCTCTTAGAAGACAAGTCTGTTGGAAGCAAACTGAAATTTCTCCTTCAAGAGTGTAATCGAGAAGCCGATACAATAGGCTCAAAAGGCGCCGATCTTGAAACCTCGAACTCTGTTATTATTGTAAAGGAAGAACTCGAGAGAATAAGGGAGCAGATTTCAAATGTTGAATGATAAAGAAAGGCGAGGTTTCCTCTTCGTAATTTCCAGTCCGTCTGGAGGCGGTAAAACAACGATATACAAGGCTCTACTTGCAATAGGTAACCCTTTTGCTTTCTCCATTTCGGTTACCACTCGCAAACCGAGAAAGGGCGAGATAGATGGCATCCATTATCATTTTATTGATGACCAACAATTTACTTCTATGATCGAAAACGATGAACTAGCTGAATGGGCGGAAGTGCATGGCTACCATTACGGAACGCCGAGAGTGTTCGTCGAGGAGGCCTTTATGGAGGGCAAAATAATGATCCTCGAAATCGATGTTCAAGGTGCGATGCAACTTAAAGAGCATTACGGGCGTGACGCAGTCCTCGTCTTTATCGCACCTCCATCCATTAAAGAGACTGAACGACGACTCAGGGCTAGAGCTTCTAATGAAGAAAATGATATCGCCGTTAGATTGAATAATGCTAAAGACGAAATTAAAAAAATAAATGAATTCGACTATTTGGTTTTTAACAACGAATTGGATGATGCCATTTCGGATGTCACCGCAATAGCACAAGCTGAACATCTTTCTTACCATAGATTTTCAAGTAAACTGTGGCCTGAAAACGAATAATTTATTGGGATAGGTTGCAATTTAGAAATTTATCGTTATTTTACCGCCTTATAAGATTATATTATGTCGATATAGACACAATTATGTAGTGTGGAGGGAAAAATGGATAAAGACCAATTTCTTTACGATGTCAAAATCGAGGGCATTACTAAATACGAACTGGTTCTTCTAGCAGCACGCAGGGCTAGAGAAATCAACGAAATGCGTATCAATCTTGAAAAGAAGCATGAAACTCGTCTTATTGAAAAGGAAAAACCCACAATAGTGGCGATGAAAGAAATATTAGCTGGCAAAATCGGATATGAATTCCACGACCCGGACGAGCAGACAGAAGAAGCTCCTCAAAGAGGAATGAAAAAAACTGTTTAATTCCATATGTCTAAGAAAAACCTTGTTATAGTCGAATCTCCCACAAAATCTAGGACGCTGAAAAGGTTCCTCGGCGATGGATATGAAATTATCGCGAGCGGCGGCCATCTTAGAGACCTTCCTGGCGAACGCCTTGGAGTCGATATCGATCTTGATTTCAAGCCGGAGTACATCTCTATTCCCGGTAAGCGCAAAATTATCGCTAATCTTAAGCGTCAGGCCAAGGAAGCTGATTTCATCTTTCTCGCCTCGGACCCGGATCGCGAAGGCGAGGCCATTGCCTGGCATATAGCCCAACTGATTCGTAAACCTGATAAGCAACTCGGACGAGTTCGTTTCAACGAAATAACCGAGAAAGCAGTTTTAGAAGGAATAGCTCATCCAACGTCCATAGATATCAATAAAGTCGATGCTCAGCAAGCACGAAGAGTTCTCGACAGACTCGTCGGCTATCAGGTCTCCCCTTTTCTATGGAAAACCCTTTATAAAGGCCTTTCTGCGGGAAGGGTTCAGAGCGTTGCTTTGCGACTCATTGTCGAACGCGAGAGAGAAATCGAAAAATTCGATCCACAAGAATATTGGTTCCTCTATGCGGATATTAAAGCAAAAGGCGAGAAGTTTCGCGTTAAAGCTACAAAATTCGAGGGCAAATCGCTGAAAATTTCAGATAAGACTTCGGCAGAACAACACAAGGCTGAACTCTCTAAACATAAATTTATCATAGCTAATATACAGAAAAAAGCACTATCCAAATCGCCACCACCACCCTTTATAACAAGCTCGATGCAACTCGCGGCCGCAAGGCAGATAGGTTTTTCAGCCAGCAAAACAATGCTCGTGGCACAGCAGCTCTACGAGGGTGTCCCTCTTGGAGATGAAGGTCCTAGTGGTCTAATAACTTATATGAGAACCGACTCAACACGCACCTCCGACGATGCGAAAAAAGCCTCTTTGGCATATATTACAAAAGAATTCGGCAAAAATTACTTCAAATCAAGGACTTATAAATCTGGAAAACTCAGCCAGGATGCACACGAAGCGATCAGACCGGCTGATGTTTTTAAAGCACCTGATTCGGTTCGACCTTATCTAAACAAGGACCAATTTCGTCTTTACAATCTGATCTGGAAACGCTTTCTGG
Source organism: bacterium (assembly GCA_023145965.1). Taxonomy (NCBI): domain Bacteria; species bacterium. Next base: position 7,789 of record JAGLDC010000077.1, read on the forward strand.
CCTCGATGATGGCAGATGCAAAGTTTAGTCAAGTTAAGCTTATTATTGAAGCAGGGCCTTATGAGCTTTCTGCTACAGACCGAAAACTCGTTTTCGATGGATTCCTTAAACTTGTAGAAGTCGAAAAAGATAATGGTGACGAGGATGATATTGTTAAATTCCCGGAGCTTAAAAAGGGAATTGATCTCGAATACCTCGATACCGAAGCAACACAACACTTCACTAAGCCTCCCCCTCGATTCAGCGAAGGCACATTAGTTCGTGAGATGGAGCAAAATGGCGTCGGCAGACCATCGACTTATGCGCAGATAATCTCGACTATAACCCATAGAAAATATGTTTCAAAGAATAAAGGGAAGCTTCTACCTACTACTCTGGGAAGAGAGGTTTTCGATCTTTTGGAAAAACTCTTTCCCGGTCTTTTCGAGATAGATTTTACAGCAAAGATGGAGGAAGACCTCGATAAAGTCGAAGAGGGCAAGCTCGATTGGATACAGTTGCTCCGTGGTTTTTACGAAGATTTCGAACCTATGCTAGGTAAGGCCAACAAAAACCGATCGAGAATAAAAAAAGAATTGGAACAGAAGACCGACCACATATGTGAAAAATGCGGCAAACCAATGATTATTAAATGGGGCCGTTATGGCAAATTCTTAGCGTGTAGCAATTTCCCGGAATGCAAGAACACAAAACCGATCGATGAAAATGGCGATCCAGTTCCTGAAACAACTATAGATCGCAAATGTCCAAAGTGCGGAAATGCCTTGGTAATCAAGCATGATAGGCATGGCCATAGATTCCTCGCTTGTAGCACATATCCAAAGTGTAAACACACTGAACCTTTCGACACCGGTTTCAAATGTCCTAAAGAGGGCTGTTCCGGGCATCTTGTCGAAAAACATACTAAACGAAGTAAACACTTCTTTGGATGTAGCGAATATCCAAAATGCGATTTCGCGAGTTGGGATCCTCCTATCGAAGGCAAATGCCCTTCATGCGGCTGCGAGACTATGTTTTTATCTGTGAGAAAGCGTGGGACATTAAAGAAGTGCGGACGATGCTCATATAGTGAGCCGGTAGATGAAAATGCTCGAACAGACGAATAATGAACGAATCTATCTCGCTAACCTTATTAGCGAATTTCTCCTATATATATCGAAAGAGCGACATCTCAGCCCCAACACTGTGGCATCCTACAAGGTGGATCTAACTCAATTATTGGATTTTCTTACCGACAATTTTCCTGAAGGACTTATTAATCCAAAAAATATCGAGATAGTTGACTTAAGAGGTTTTCTTGCTGGGCTTAAACATGCTGGTTATTCCAAACGAAGTATTCATAGAAAAATAAGCTCGGTTCGCAGTTTCTTCGCTTTCCTTTATAGCCGAGAAATTGTAGAATTTAATCCGGCTCGTTACTTAACCTTGCCAAAATTAGAAAAAAGATTACCAAATTTTCTCGATTTCGCACAAGCAAATGAAGCACTCGAACTTCCGAATGACTCCACTCCACTCGGTATTCGAGATAAGGCTATTATGGAGGTGTTATACGGCACTGGCATCCGAGCCTCGGAGCTACTTGCAATCGATAAACACCGACTGAACTTAGAAAACAGTGAGATTAAAGTTATTGGAAAAGGGAACAAAGAAAGGATAGTGCTCATCGGTGAACCGGCTATCGAAGCAATAAAGGATTATATTCGTATCCGTCCCGATTTGCTTTCTGAAAAAAAGGAAACGGCATTCTGGTTAACAAAAAGCGGCATGGAACTCAACAGAAGAGACCTATATAATATAGTCCATAAATATTTAAAACAAGTAACCGACGGCAAAGCCTCCCCTCATGTTATGAGGCATACATTCGCCACCCATCTTCTTGACTGTGGAGCAGATTTACTAGCGGTGAAAGAGCTTCTCGGTCACGAATCGCTTTCGACTACCCAAATCTATACTCATCTCACAATCGAACATCTGAAAGAAACTTATCGTAAGGCGCACCCCAAGAGCAGATCGTAGTTTATTGTTAAAAGCTCATTTATACTGAAGAAATGTGAAATTCGAGTATTAAATGCAGTAAATCAGCAAGATATCCATTTATGCGAACTCTGTAAGACGAAATTCCTTCAAGTTTATTATTTCCCATAAAGTCATTACATATCTTACTTTCGCTGTATTTAAAATTGATACGATTGTCTCTTGACTTATCTGATTTAGGCTCCTAAATTGTATGTTCAAACTATTTATTGGAGGTTAGTATGCACGGTTTTGAAAAAATGCTCGAAATGATACCTGATAATGTTAAGGCCGTCGTCGGGAACTCGACACGAATTCCCGTAGTAAATTCGAGACATGTATTTGATGCTTTAATCGACGAGCGTATAATTATTATGGCCTGCAACTGCCGCATACCGCACGTCATTCCCGGTATTATGCGAGCTTCAGAGGAATTAGATGCTGTTGTATGTTATGAACTTGCCAAAACAGAGGGCAATATTGATGGTGGCTATACTGCTCAAACTCCATCTCAATATGCCGCTACAACTTTCGAGTATGCCGAAAGAACTGCTCTTACTAAACCGTTTTTCGTTCATGCTGACCATTTATCCGTGAAAAATTCCAGCGAGGAAGAATATAATAGCACAGCAAAACTGATAACATCCCAGATAGATGCCGGCTATACTAGTTATGCTATTGATGCCTCACACAACCCTCTTCAAGAAAACACAGATATAACAAGGCGTCTCGCCCGCCCAATTTCCGATATGGGATTCGGACTCGAAGTCGAGGTCGGCGAGATAGCAGGGCTTCTTGGGAAACTTACTACTGTCGAAGAGGCAATATCATATATCAGCGATCTCTGTGATGCTGGCCACTCTCCCAATCTCCTTGCAATATCTAACGGTTCCAAACATGGGAATTACTCTGTTGACGAAGAGGTTCATATAGATCTTGAAAGAACCGCTGAAATCTTCACTTCAATTCGGCCATATGGTGTTGCTATAGCACAACATGGAATCACAGGCACACCCCTATCACTAATTGGAAAATTCGCGGATTTCGGTATTCGTAAGGGAAATGTTGGAACAAACTGGCAAAACATTGCTCATGTTAATCTTCCAACTACACTTTTCGAATCCATGAAGACGTGGGCCGAGGTTGAAGGAGTAGATATTAAAAAAGCTACTAAGAAGTTTAAAAATGAAATCGATTCCATCGATGAGAAATATAAGAAAAAGATAGCAGACGAAGCCTATATCTCCGCAAAAGAATTTATTACTGCATTCCGCGCCGAAGGCAGCGCTTCTAAAGTAATTAAATATTTCGAAACGCTTTAAAACCAGATATAATTCGGCTCAAATTAAAAAGCGCTTGGCCATATAGACCGAGCGCTTTTTTTAATATAGTATTTTTATTATACTGTTTTTATACTATTCTTCCTCTTCATCCGGGGGTATGACCTGAGCCTTAATGAACTCTATTGTCGAACGGATCACTGTTTTTACCTGATCTTCGCTATCATCCATCAGATAAAGTGGAAATCCAAAATAGGCTGTCCTATAACTTGGAGTCACATAGCGAACTGCGATCGGTCCACCACCATAATTGGTCGAATCCATTGCATCAGCTGTTGCACTGAGACCGAAATTATATAGAATCTGTGTATAAGGACTTCCGCCATATGAAGGTGGCCTAGAACCAAGCCGTTTCACATATGGAATTTGGCCATCGGGAACTAAAGAAGAATCTATTACCAAATCGGGGTATTCGGATGCAGGGAGGCTCGTATTCCTTGAACCATAAGAGAATATCGCACGGGCGTATCCCTCTCCAAAATCTTCAGCTATCCCGAAAAAGTTATAGGAAGGCACAAAAGCCCATGAATCAGATTCTTTGTTGAAGCAATCTCGGCCATCTACAATAATTCTTCCCCCAACTTTGATGTATTCCATTATCTCATTGAGGAATCCCTCGTCCATTTTGAAATTATAAGAACCATCTTGATCGAGAATATAAAGTATATTGTATTCTGAAAGCACGGTTCTATCGACTTCTAGATCAGCATAACCGGATGTAACCGAATCCCAATCTGCGATAATTCCATCACTTTTCAAGCCTTGAAGCACATCGGTATAATATTGACGAACATTACTCAAATCATCGAACATGTAGAACCAGCTCTCGTTCTGATCGATCAATAAAACCTTGTGATTGGGATATGTCCCATCGGCGTATTGTTCTAGAACACTCTCTCTGGAAATATCGAAACTCGGATGAGCAATTTGAATAATTGCTGTATCCGCCACACCACTGTAAAAAGCGTCATCTCTGACTTGAATAATAAATCTATATTCGCCAGTTGGGACATTACCCTTCATCATTGTCGAGGTATTACGAATCCAACCATCGTATTCATCGAATCCAGAAATAACACCTCCAATGGAATCCTCTGAGAGGGAAGATAATGCAATTACATTATCAGCTGTATTTTCAAGAAACCACTTATACTCCAGAAGAATCGAATTATCAGGATCTGTGCCTCTCCATGAAACCTTAATCCCATCCCAGCTATAAGTAGTATCATCAAGACACCAGAATTCGCCGCCATCGAAATCTTCTGTAGTTATTTCACACGTATCTGGAGGTAAATTACTGCGATAGAATGTCCCACACTGAATATCTGAATTTGCTCCTTCGTAATCAAGTGCGCGAACACAGAAAAGATGTTCAGTAAGTTCATCTTGGACAAGAAGAGATAAAAATATTGTATCGCAATTGGCGTCGGTTTCGGTCCAAAATATACTATCTCCGCTTTGATTAAGAACAAACGTCTGTTGAGCCAGAAGAGTGGGATCATCTTTCAGGGCATTGAATACCGAATCAGGAACTCCTTGATCTGAACCTGTCTGTTGCTTTGGCAAGTCTATATATTCGTAATCATAAACTTTACCATCAGTATCGAACCCCTGCCAGCATATAATAGGAGCAGCTCCAAGAGTGTCGCCATCGATCGGATTGTTGTATAAAATAACAATGGGATCAATGTTTGTATTTTGCTCACCTTGATATCCGCATCCGTTCAACATAGCCATAATAAGCACGGCTATAGCGAGAATAGAATAAGTTGTTTTTGATATTCTTAACATAGTCACTCCTAAAACTCAACGCCGAGGCTAAATCTATGAACAAGAAGCAGTTCTTGCATTTCGCTCAAAGAATAGTCGACCTTGAAAACTGTGGAAGAAACCGGAATTTTTGCCCCTGCACCGACTCCGAAAAAATCGGCATCCCACGCACCGAATTTATATCCGGCGCGAACAGCAAACATATCATTATACCAATACTCAGTTCCAACCTGAAACTTCTCGAGATTATCGTTGGGGTGGCTTCCGTTACAACCCACAGTGAGTTTATGGGGCCCCGACTCATAAGCTTCCATGGCCATCCCAAAATGGAAGGCCATCGGCAGTGGATAGGCATTCTTCAGCATTGTTACATCAGGGCCGAAGTTACAAAAGTTCATGCCTATTCTGAGGCCACTAAAAGAGGTGAAATATAATACACCTATATCCATCGCCCAGCTATGAGCAACAACATCGGCATAATACTCACCCACATATTTCCAAGTTAATCCAGCGGAAAAGCGGTCGGTCATCTTTCTCGAATATGTCAAACCAATTGCTAGATCGGAAGCCGAGAAAGTGCGCCCGGTACCTTCCGGCCTACCAATCGTTCTTTCTACCATATCCCCGGTTGTAAGGGCAATAACGCTTATTCCCACCACGCCACCTAACTGTGTAATAGGTATTGCGAATGCTGCAAACTCATGGCTAATACCAGCTGCCCACATCGTATGCGTAAAAAGAACTTCCTTACGCATGAGATTCGTGAGACCGGCGGGATTATAATAAATCGCCGAAACATCGTTTGCAGTAGCTAGGAATGCGTCTCCCATACCTACGCTACGAGCACCGATGGGTATTTCAAGGAATTGGGCCGATGCCGTCCCAACCTTAGCCTGCGCTAACAAAATCGCCGGCAATAGTAATAAAATTACTCCGATTATACGATATCGTCTCATGATTCTCCCATTATTTAATA
>JAGLDC010000078.1 GCA_023145965.1 bacterium
TAATGTGTAATTCCGTAGGGGAGGGGCTTAGACCCTCCCGCTAAAATGGGCGTTGTTGGGAGGATGACGTGCATTGAAAATAAATGACCGCTCGATGGCGCGGGTGGGTCGATGGCGCGCAATTTGCCCCTCTGCAAATTTCGTGACAGAGTGGTGGAAGGGATGGGATTTTTGCGGTCGAAAATCATGTAAAATTATTCCTTATCGACCGTAGCAAAAATCGTGACAGCGACGGAGGAGGGTGAGAAAAATGACATTATAATCCCGTAGCCTCTGCTTATTCACGATTTAACTTGATTTTATAATAAATTGTATTAGACTTAAAATTCTTAAAAATAATAAATCCTATTTCGTGAGGTTAGAATGAAACGCGATTTTATCTCAATCGACGATCTAAACGCCAAAGAAGTTAAAGACATCCTTGCCGGTGCAAAAGTTCTAAAGCATATGACAACTTGGGGTGATAATAGAAAGCCACTCGAAGGAAAATCAGTTGCACTGATATTCCGCAAACCAAGCCTCAGAACAAGAGTAAGTTTCGATGTTGGCATATATCAATTTGGTGGCCACCCAATAGTTATTTCCGATGCGGAAATCGGGATGGGAAAAAGAGAATCGGTCCATGATATCGCAAAAGTATTATCGCGTTATGTTTCACTTATAGTTATTCGCACTTTCGACCAACCCGAAGTCCAAGAATTAGCAAAATATGCCGATATGCCTGTTATCAATGCACTCACTAATCTACTTCATCCTTGCCAAATTATGGGTGATGCCCTTACTATAATGGAACATCATGGCTCTATCGACGGAATTAAAATAGCATATGTTGGTGATGGGAATAATATTGTAAACAGTTGGTTGAATTTATCAAAAAAAATCAAGATCGATCTTCGGATTGGAACCTCCACAAATACCCATCCAGATACCAACATTCTGGCTGGCGCACAAACTGCAGGATTGAGCAAAATAACACTTACACATGATCCATTAGAAGCGGTTAACGGTGCCGACGTTATATATACAGATGTTTGGGCAAGCATGGGTGAAAAAGAAAAGGCCACTGAGAAAGCTTCACAACTCGGCAATTTCCAGATTAACGCGGAATTACTCAAACATGCTTCACCGCATGCTATTGTTCTTCACTGCTTGCCTGCCGAAAGAGGCAAAGAGATTACCGATGAGGTTATAGACGGACCGCAAAGTGTAGTTTTCGATCAAGCAGAAAACAGACTTCATATTCAAAAAGCCATAATGCAGTTCTTGACTACCGGATTAGTGTAAAGGATAATTATGAGCCGTGCCAATATTTCCGGTCGAGGCTTCTATATTGAATAGCTTCTGAAACATGATGTGGCGCAATTTCAGGGGAATCTTCTAAATCGGCGATAGTCCGAGATAGCTTGAGAATCCTATCATATGCACGAGCAGAAAGACCAAGTTTAGTGATCGCCATTTTTAGTAGCGCTTCTGAAGGTTCATCGAGTTGACAGAAGGCTCTAATGAGTTTTGTGTTCATGTGAGCGTTACAAAAAACCCCCGGAACATCCGTAAATCTCTTTTGCTGGTGAAGCCTGCTTTGCGATACTCTCTCTCGAATTGTGTCAGAATGATCGCCCGAACTCGGGCCGGAAAGTTCGTTGTATTTAACGGCAGGAACCTCAATATGAATATCTATTCTGTCTAGAAGTGGCCCAGATATTCTCCCAACATAATTCTGTATTTGTGAAGGCGTGCAAGTGCATTCGTGATAAGGGTCGCCAAAATACCCACAAGGGCATGGATTCATCGCTGATACAAGAGTGAATTGAGAGGGGAAGGTCAATGTTATCGCCGCTCTTCCGATTGTAACATAACCATCTTCCATGGGCTGACGCATTACCTCGAGAACATTTTTTTTGAACTCAGGAAGCTCATCCAAAAATAAAACTCCATGGTGTGCAAGTGAAACTTCTCCGGGGCGTGGGTATGCTCCTCCTCCAATAAGGCCCGCATCCGATATAGTGTGGTGAGGCGCCCTAAATGGCCGTGTCGCAACGAGTGCGGTTTCTCCGGGAAGAGTTCCGGCAACAGAATGTATCTTCGTAGCATCGAGAGCCTCTTCGATGGAAAGCGGGGGTAGTATAGAAGGGAATCTTCTTGCTAACATGGTTTTACCAGAGCCTGGAGGTCCAATCATAAGCACATTGTGTCCACCCGCAGCTGCAACCTCGAGTGCTCTTTTAACATGATTCTGTCCACGAACATCGCTGAAGTCTGCGGTATATGCGCCTGCAGTCTTAAAAATATCCTGAACACTGGACTTGAATGGTGCGATGTCAAGATTTCCGCAGATAAAATCGACGGCTTCTTTGAGTGAAGAAACAGGATATACAGGCGGCCCCTGTGCTATTGCCGCCTCTCTAGCATTTCTAATTGGAACGATTATGCCATCGGCTTTTTCCTTCTTAGCCAAAATGGTGATAGGTAACATCCCTTTTATTGGCGCCACAGAACCATCGAGACCCAGCTCTCCTACAACAAAAAAGCCATTAATATAATCACCGGTAACCACACCTATTGCGCGAAGTAATCCCAGTGCTATTGGCAAATCGAAAGAGCTACCTTCCTTCTTAATATCGGCAGGAGCGAGGTTAAGCGTTATTTTACCTTGGGGGAATGGAAAACCAGCGTTCTTGATAGCACTCGTAACCCTTTCGCGGCTTTCCCTAACAGCGCTATCTGGTAAACCTACTACATTAAACGATGGTAATTTAGCTGAAACATCCGTTTCGACATCGACACGGTATGCATCAATTCCATAAAGTGCAGCTGTTATGATGCGAGAAAACATAATATAAAATATATAGGCATTACTAACCATTTGTAAAGGCCAATTTATTGGTTTCTTTACTGAGACATATAAAAAATCAATTTCAATCATAGTTTTTTTCTCCAAAATACAAATCACTCGCATGGTTCCCACCTCAGTCCGTGGTCCGAGGCCTTGAGCCTTGGAATCTCCGGCTCGATAAATATAACTTGGGATAGAACTTGCGAGTTAGGAGTGATTTTGGTATTTTGTTAGAAAGAGAGGTTAATTATGAAAAAAATAACAATACTAGGTTCGGCCGGGTCAATAGGAACTCAAACTTTGGATATCGTATCTCGACTTCCTGAGCGTTTCGAAATATATGGCCTTGCAACTTTGAATGAGGCAGAAATCCTTGCCGCCCAATCTAAAATTTTCCAACCCAAAGTTGTAGCAATAGCCGATGAAACCGCAGTTAAAGAGTATGAGAACCTATTAGGCAACTATCGGCCGGAGATACTCGCCGGACCGAAAGGTGTCGAAGAACTTGCAAGAAGGGAGTCAGCGGATATTGTCGTAAATGCTATTGTGGGATCCGCAGGATTGATGCCGTCTATGGCCGCTATACGCTCGGGGGTTCGCCTTTGCACTGCCAATAAGGAATCTCTCGTTATTGCAGGACAAATACTCATGCCTTTAGTTCGTGAGAAGGGCGCCGAGCTAATCCCTATTGACAGCGAGCATTCGGCTTTGCTTCAGGCCTCATTGGCTGGAGCAGGTAAAGAGATTCGGCGGCTCATTATTACAGCTTCAGGAGGGCCATTTCACGGGAAAGAGGTTGACCTCGATTCAGTTACTGTCGAGGAAGCCTTGAAACATCCGAATTGGAAAATGGGTCCAAAAATAACAATAGATTCAGCGACTATGATGAACAAGGGTCTCGAGGTAATCGAAGCAAGATGGCTTTTCGATATTCCTCCATCGCAAATTGATGTGCTTATCCATCCGCAAAGTATAATTCACAGTATTGTCGAATATGTTGATGGTTCACAAATAGCTCAAGCTAGCTACCCAGATATGAGGTTGCCGATTCAATATGCCCTCACATATCCCGAACGAACTAAATCCCCTATTCCGATATTAAACCTTGCCGAATTGCGCAAATTAACCTTCGAAGAGCCGGACTATTTAAAATTTCCTTCGCTGCTTCTTGCCTATGATGCGCTTGAGGCTGGTGGTTCTTCTCCATGTGTTCTAAATGCTGCTAACGAAGCTGCTGTTAAATTATTTTTGGAGGGCAAAATTCGCTTTTCAGAAATCGCACGCATTGTTAACCGCGCCTTGACCAAACACAATAAATCTTTAGAACTCAATATCGATGGTATTTTGGAGCTTGATCGAGAGATTCGAGAGAGAACCTTAAGAGACTTCAATTGAGAAAAAAACCACTAAATGCCCATTTTTTGCCAATTTTATAACACTATATAATTATTCGTCAAGTTATTATTGGTGTTATAAAAACGCTTTTTTGCACAGTCTAATTCATTGACAATCATGATATTATTAGCTTATCAACATTGCGCTGAATCCCTTTTCAGGTCGTATTGTTTCTATTAGGCCATAAGCGTGTTTGTGATGTTTTTCACAATACAAAATAATTTCTTGTATCTCCTTTTATATCATTATGATATGGCTATCTGCCAATTCGCTTAAAAAAGTATTTCTGAAAAATTCTTGAGAAAATATTTTTCGCCAATATATTAGTATTGCCTTCGGGAAGATGAATAAGGCATCTTTGAAAACGAGGTTACGAGGAGTGAAAAAAGGACTTTTTCGGTTCTTCCGGAGAAGGACTCTCATTCCAAGAAACTCGACCCAAAAGGTTGCTCGTGGGAGTTGCCCACCGGCACATTGAAAACGGACTAAGGAACCCAGTGCTATTGAGCAAACTGCACTTTATCGGCGGCTTGACCCTTCGGGGTGTTCGTTCGAAAGGATGAACAGGAAAGCCATCGTCGACCGATTAGATGGCCGAAGAATTCGGCCGGTCGTGAGAGAAGAAGGTCTCTCTAGTTGATAGGAAACGAATTCACTGCCCTTCGGGGTGAACGGGAGAAAAACCCGCAATGCAAAGGTGATACGGCACTATCGAACGGCAACCGATGTGAATTTTCTAAATCCTTCTGGGAGTGGTTTAACAACCATGAAAATTCGGTTTGCATCTTCAGGGAAAACCGTAAGGCAATTCCTGAACGATCCTGCTCTTTATATAAATGCCTTCGGGTAGTTTATAGAGGTAGGGTTGGCACTAGAGTGGCAAAACACCCTTCTTAATTGAAGAGAGAAAGGAGCAATTCTTTCGAGGCAACGCGTAGAGCCAGTCTTGTGAGGCCATTGAGCGCGTTTAGCGCGACATGTGGCATGATGCAGATTTATAACAACGGTGCGTAATGGGTTAGAAGCCCTTATGGGTTTGCCTTTAAAGGCAACGCAAGATTTTAACTCCAGCGCGGTTATAGGATGTAGTTCGCTAGATATCCGCCCTTCCTATGGAAGGAATCGGGCGAAAGCTACGATTGGTAACGCGGAGATTTAACGGAAAACATCCCTATGGTTACGGTCAAATCCACCCTAGAGGTTCGAAACGGGTAAACCGAATCGAAGCAATGGAAATAGGCCTTGATCCTGAAATTCTTCTGGTGAGGCTGTTTGGTCCCGAATAGCTATGAAAATTAGCTCTCTCGGAGGCAAAACAATCGAGCCGGACCATCGATAGGGTGCAACCCGGCACACAGAGAAACGGGCCCTTCGGGGCGCACGGAGTAATACTGTGCGAGAGATTCCGCGATATCGAATGCTGAAAGCTCAAAGAAATTAGATATTATATGCCTGATTTTTTCAGTACATGGACCGAAAAATCCTGCCCATGAGCAAAAAGAGGTCGTCTTAGGACGGCCTCTTTTTTTACATAGCATAGGCAAACGCCACTTGGGGGGTGTTTTATTAAATATTTTCCTTTTTTTTATCGACTGGACGTTTATACTTAATACATCATGATTAGGAAAATTTATTTCATATTAATATTGGCGTCTGCTTTAACCTCTATACAATGTGACCGAGCAGCAGGTTCTGATCCTCCATCAAGCAATGGTGGTAATGATGATTCCACAACCTACCTTATCGTCGACGTCAAAGATGGAGATACCATCGAGCTAGACAATGCCGAGACTATTCGTCTTGTGGGTATCGACACTCCTGAGATGAACTATGGTAGCACGCCAGAACCTTGTGCTGTTGAAGCGACAGAATATACCGAGACTTCTGCGCTGGGGAAACGATGTTATCTAGTGTATAATATCCCTGTTGGTGATTCACTAGATATTTATGGCCGAACTCTCGCCTTCGTTCATATTCTGCCTGGTAGCACTTGTCTTAATATCGAGATATGCAGAGCTGGCTGGAGCGAGGACTGGGATAGCTTTCCGGTGCGAAGTGATTATGAATTGCAGTTTGAACAGGCTGAAACCGAGGCTATGAACGCAGATAGAGGTATATGGGATACAACAAATAACTGCGACTGAAGCGAGGAACGCAATGGATGAAAAAAGACTCTACGAATTAGTGGAATTCACTAAAACCGAGATTGAATATAAAAAATTACAAAAGCCGCTTTCACCATCGTGGGTGGAATCCGAAATGGCAAGACGTGACCATTGTAGATTCGTTAAAAATCCCCGTGATCTCGCACCACTTATAGACCATACGCTATTAAAACCTGTGGCTACAAAGCAAGATATAATTAGGCTTTGCGAAGAGGCTGCTAAATACGGTTTTGCCAGCGTATGCGTCAATCCCTACTGGGTGCCATTAGCTGCTGAGAATCTAGAAAATTCATCTACACTAGTTTGCACAGTAATAGGTTTTCCTCTTGGTTCTAATATGTCGATAGTTAAGGCCGAGGAAACTCGTATATGTATCGAGTCTGGAGCAAATGAAATCGATATGGTAATCAATATCGGGCAGGTGAAAGCGCACAACTGGCGCGAGGTATTCCAGGACATCGCGCAGGTTGTCGAGACAGCCGAAAATATACTCGTTAAAGTTATACTCGAAACATCGCTCCTCACCGAAGAAGAAATCGTTCAAGCCAGCACCGTTTCTTTGTCTGCGGGCGCTTCGTATATTAAAACTAGCACAGGCTTTGCCAGTGGTGGTGCCACAGTTGAGGCTATTTCGCTTATGTCCCAAACCATAGGAGATGAGATTGGCATTAAAGCCTCCGGTGGTATTGGCGATTTTGAGAAAGCTCTTTCTATGGTCCGCGCAGGGGCTACGCGAATCGGTTCGAGCCGCTCGATTAAAATCATAGGAGAGTGAAGCTCAAAATCATCATAGTTGGCAAACCGGATGAGCAGGTGGCTAGCCTTATTGCGCATTACTCAAAAAGAATTGGCTATTACGCACAATTTAAAATTGTGTCCGTTAAACAGGGGAAACACCTTCCTCCTGAAGCCACGATTGAACTCGAATCAAAAAGACTGCTTGAAAAAGTCGAGGCGAAAGATTTCATTGTCGCACTTTCTGAAGAAGGCCGTAAATTAGATTCAATTGAATTCGCTAAAAAATTATCCAATATAGAATTAGACGCTCGCAATGTAGTGTTTCTTATTGGTGGTGCTTATGGCCTCTCGGTTTCACTTAAATCCCGCGCAGACCTGATATTGTCTTTATCAAAAATGACATTCCAGCATGATATAGCTTTAACTGTTCTCTCCGAACAAGTTTACCGCGCGATGACCATCCTTCGAGGGGAAGAATATCACAAGTAGGGTAGGAAAAATGATATGTTTAATCTGTGATATAAGGATAAACGCTACAAAAAAAATCGAGCCTAATAAACAAACTAAAATATTTGGATAAATAATCAAAATATTATTTGTGAGATTTAACAATTAAATAATCCTCTATCTGTCCTCTGGGAAAAATACTGCCCTTTCTCCACCGGTCATTTCTAAAATGCGAGCCTCTAGGTCCTCCACTGAGATTCCTGAAATGGTTTCAATCAACTTTCCATTTGAAATAAGGCCGATCCGCGAGCATAATTCTGCTGCAACACTCAAAGTATGAGTGCTCATGAATATTGTGGTTCCGCGCTCGACGAGTTTCAGTAAAATATCTTTCACCAGCCTTTGTGATTGCGGATCGAGACCAACCATAGGCTCATCGATAACAATAAGTTCAGGGTCGTGAAGAAGCGCTGATGCCATAACTATTTTTTGCCTCATACCATGGGAATATTCCCCCGCGTAATCATCTCCCCATCCCTCGATACCGAATAGATCAAAAAGCCACTCGATACGGCTTTCAACAAGCTCTTTAGGCATATCGTATAAACCCCCAACAAGATTGAGAAACTCATGGCCGGTAAGTTTATCATAGATATATGGAGAGTCGGGGACATAACCCATATTCTTTTTTGCTTCTTCGGGTCTCTCCTGGATGTTAATTTCTTTAATAAAAACACTACCATCAGTGGGCTTTGAAAGACCGGTGATCATCTTGATAGTAGTCGTTTTGCCGGCACCATTAGGGCCAAGAAAACCGAAAAACTCGCCTCTATTTATGGTTAGATCGAGCTTATCAACCGCCAGTGTTTTAATATACTTTTTAGAAACACCAATGATTTTGATCATGGGATTATCGTTGTTCAATTTCTTCTCCTTCATATTCGACATCGATAAAAGAAAGGCGTGCATCACCAAACCTGAGAAGGGCAAGCATCTGGTCGAGATTCCCAGAAGTAAGCTTAATATGAGCAGCATCGGTGGGGCTCTGTCCAAGGGTTGGATCGAATGTGTGCCATGCGCTGTCGATATAAGCCTGCGGCCATGCATGATAATAAAAATATCCATCGAGATAGAGAAGCCCGACATTCATACGAGCTGGAATACCTATCGCTCTTGCTAAAGCGACAAATAAAATAGTGTGTTCGTTGCAATCTCCACGCATTTTTTGTAAAACTTCCACGGCGTTTGGGATAGAAGCAGTGAGGTTCTTATCAATCTTTTTAAAAAGATATGTGTTGATCGCCTTGACTTTATCAAAATCCGTTTTCGAATCCCTCGTTATTTTCTCTGCTGCTGAAATTATCCTTCGATCATTACATTGGATATCCAGCGAGGCCAATGTATCTTCACTTAACACAACAAAGGAAAGTGAATCATCGAATCCGCGTGAATCGATGACAAGTGTCTGGCTGTCAGGATCCCATCTCTGGTTAAAATCATTTAGGTTAAAAAGTTCGGTTTGAAGATTTTTTATTTTTATAACCAGACGCACAGCATCGCGCGGTCTTTCAATGACCGAACCTCCAAGAGATACCGCAAACTCAGAAAGAAAATCGATATCGGCCGATTGACGAAGGTCGAACTTGAGCGCCTTTTCTTTGTTCTCCCTGACCGACATGAAGCCCTCCGCAGTCTTCTCCATAAGAAGCACCCCTGTCGAGTCAATCCATAAACCTGTGGTTAAAGGGCCATAGAATAAGCGAACCTCCCAGACATCCCGGTCGCCAAAACGCCTTAAACGGTCCCTGCCTATTACATCGACTTTATATGATCTTGAATTGGCGGTTATAGGATCGAAGCTAGGCAACTCAAATCTCCCGCTCTCAAATCCACGTCTCTTTATTAATTCCGGTATCACTGACGATGTATATATTTCACCATCAAAAGGTAGTTTAATGTTGCGGCTTCCAGAAGGCGTGTTGATCTCAACGAGAAGTTGGTCTTCCCGAACAATTGCATTAATATTAGTTTCGTAACCACCACCACTAAAATGAAATGTCAAAACCTTCGCGCGCAAACTATCATCTACAGTTATTAGCCCCTCGGTTGTGATCTCTTGAGAAATCCCCCCGATAGTGAGGTTATAATAACTTGTCTCCTGATAAAGAAGTCCGCTGGGAAGCTTCCGCTTAATAACACTATTATAACCAATTTTCTTGCCCTTGAAAGTTACAGAATAGTAATCTTCGGAAATTAATTCTCCCATCTCGACTACATTAAAATCCGGCAAATCGGAGACCCTGGGAACAATGTTACGTTTTACAAGGAAAAAAACCATTGTGCCCCACCATAACAATATAAAACCCATAACATAGGGCTTTATTCTCCTCCAAAGATGTCCTCTTTCATTCGACATGTAAATATTATATCCATCGCAAACTCTAACGCAAATGCAATCTGTTAATTGCATATTGACATTGTATCAATATGTAAATAAATTTACATTGATTAAAACAATGAAAACAATACCTTCAAATTCAGACACCTTAAAGGAAATTATATGGAGTTCTAATCCTTCGATTCCCTCTCCATGTGATATGCCCCACGAACCTTATATTTCAACTTCTCCCGCTATCCCTTTTTCACAGGATATCCCAAAACAATCGGAGGATAATGAATAATATGGAACCTGAAACGGTTATACTCGATGTTACCTTACGCTCGCTTGGTGAAATGATAAAAGAGATACTTCAAAATGAGGGCATTGAGGCTCATCTTATTGGAACAAGTTTCCTCAGCACCGCTTACCTTTGCGATGCTGGTTTGATCAAACCCGATGGTGTTGGTTGGAGGGTAGTCGTGCCTACAGAACAAGCCAAGCATGCAAGAGAGATCATTAAACAACTTGAAGACATAGGCGAACTATCTTTTGACGAAAATTCGGTTATCGATGAAGATTAATTCTTTAAGCTATATCCTTCTGTGAATTAATGGATTAAACTGGAATGTCAGTTTTTAGTGGCTGTGTTCACGAGAATTACAACTAAGTGTATAATAATTAATCAATCCCGCTTGGAGTACCCAGAAATTATAATATCATCATCGAGATTTCTGTATTTCACTTTTCCGAGTTTCAAAGCTTCATTTAGGTCTTTTGTTCCAATATCTCCGATTGCACTGATACCAGCTCCGATGAAGATCGGAGCAATAGCAATAAATATCTTATCGGCTGCCTTTGCCTTAAGTGCTGACGTGATTACTTTTCCGCCGCCTTCAAGCAAAACTGAACCGACACCTCTTTCATACAAGCTAGTCAGCAGATTCTTCCAAAAAAACTTTCCACGAGGGACAAAGAGTGTTTCTACAAATTCTGGAAGAATCTCATCGCCAACATATTCTCCATCCCTAATAACTAATACCCTAGTGCTATCATTGGAAAAGACATTTAACGAACTCGCTAACTCTCTTCCACCAACAAGTATTATCCTTGCGGGTTTATGATGAGATTCCACCGATCTAATATTTAGATGTGGATTGTCCATTGTAACTGTATTCGCGCCCACCGCCACCGATCCATGATGCGTCCGCAGAATATGCCCAAATTTCAAAGCCTTAGCACCCGATATCCATTGAGAATGACCTGTTGCCGTAGCTATCATGCCATCGATACTTTGAGCCCATTTCAAGGTGAGAAAAGCTCGTCTTTCGGTCCGTTGAACGCGATAATGATCGATAAGCTCCATACCCTCATCTGCAAGAACACCCTCATCGACCGAAATACCCTCTTCACGAAGTATGGCAATCCCCATACCGCACACCCGTTCGTCGAAATCGTCTCTGCAAGAAACGACAACACGGGTAATACCGGCCTTCAAGATTGCCTCTGTGCATGGAGGAGTTGTTCCATAATGACAACATGGTTCAAGCGTTACATAAAGAGTTGCACCTTCAGTATTATTCTTATTAGAGCGTGCATCCTCGATAGCATTTATCTCGGCATGCGGCTCGCCTCTATATCTATGCCATCCTTTGCCGATAATCCGACTGTCCTTGACCAAAATCGCTCCAACAGGCGGATTTGGAAAGGTAGAACCTTTACCACGTGCCCCGAGCCCGATGGCTATTCGCATATAAAGTTCATCTTTTTTTACATAAGAATTCACTTATTGGTCACCTATTTAGGATTGCCGATATTCAAGGCATTATCGACCTTATGTAGAGCGTCGAGAGTATCGATGGCGTCCCCTTCGGTCGTGGTGCCTATTGCAAACCCAGCATGAACGAGGACGAAATCACCTATTTTAGACTCGGACATAAGCATAAGATTCACCTTTTTTGTAAACCCGCCAAAATCGACCTCTCCATTTTCGCCGTCGATAGAAACTATTTTCCCGGGATATGCGAGGCACATGGATTCTCCTTCTCATCGAATATATAAACACTTATTATATTATCAGGGGAATCTAATCCCAAAATTATTTTCTTCAAGTATTTTATTTTTTCGTTTTCGGGAACAATGGAAAAACTATCGATAGGTGCGCCGCGTTCAGATAGTAGCCGTTCTTGAACCATCGAATCGAGCTCGAGTAGTTTGAAAGCTCCTGAACGCCATACGTGCGCGGCTTTTCCATCGGGAAGCTCGGTATCGAGTCCATCTCGAAGTAGGATACCTGTCATCTCTTGCCTCAAATAATGAACAGCACCCCAATCGCGCGAGATCGCAGATTCGACCTCTCTTTCTTTCAATCTCGATGTAACATCGCGCCAGGGCAAAACATAGACTGTGTTTATGTAGTCTTTACCGGATAGCACCCCAAAGATACCCCAAATATAACCACTGAATAACAATAGTATTGTAATAAAAGCAGCCCTAGGCTTTAGAGATTCTGCCCCAATTCCCATGGCTATTGCAACGCAAGGAAGCAGGAACAATACACGCGCTGGATAATATGTGAATGGTAGTTTTTGAAATAGCACAGCAAGAACCAATGCGCCCAAGAGAAGTGGTGCTCCAGCTACGAGTATGGTTAAAGCCGTTTTTCTCTTAAGGGCTATAGCAAAAAGAAAAATTGCAGAGAGCAAGGCCAGCGCGGTCAAGATTTGCCAAGGATATCTTACCTCGCCAATAAGAAAATCATAAATTGTGAAACCGACGCCTATCACAACGCTTTTTAGCGATGGAACCGAATCTTCAGCATAACTAATCGCCGATCTAGCGAAAAAATAAATCGATGGTAGGGAAAGGGCAATGGCGCCGACAGTCACGATTATCCAGTTTTTTATCCTGGTTTTATTCTTTAAAAAAATAATCGAGAGATGAATCGGAATAAGCAAATACACTGTGAAATTCGACCATAATGCAAGAGCAATGAAAACTCCATAGATGATCCATAGCTTTCCGTCTCTATCTATAGCACGTAGAAGAAAAATGGTTGAAGCAAGAAAAAGAGCCTCAGTGAAAAGATAATATCTGGCCATTCGCGCAAATATCCACATCGATGGATGTAGGGCCACTATCAGAGATGAAATGATTCTACCTACACGGCCGAGTCCAAGCTGGCCTGCAAGTTTCCAGGTTAAAATAACTACAATAGGAAAAAACAGAATGGATGGAGCTCTCAAGCTAAATTCAGAAAAACCAAATATTCCGCCCCATAGCTTCAAGAGCGCAAAATACAGCGGTGGGTGTGGCTCGCCGGAGACAAACCATCCCAAAAAGCCGCTCCATTTTTCGGTGATTATTTCAACAGTCCCCGCCTCATCACCCCAAAATGCGAATCGCGTCCCAAAAGCGGATAAAAGTGTAATCGCCGAAAGGGCGTAAATAATATTCCTTTCGGCTCGATCGGTCAATTTAGTCTCCTATAATGTGGAACTCAGTTCGTCTATTAAGCTGGCGACCTTCCTCGGATACGTTATCCGCAACCGGCATCGATTCGCCGTATCCTTCGGCACGAAGTCGCTTGGTTTCAATCCCATGATCAACCAAGTATTTAAGGACAATAAAAGCCCTTCTTTCTGAAAGTAAGAGGTTATATTCGTCGCTTCCGATTGCGTCGGCATATCCCTGTATCTCGATGCGGAGCTTTGGATTATCTAGGAGGAGTTTAACAGCTCGCTTGAGCTCCGGTTCGGATTCTGGCCTTAGAGAGTCTGAATTGAAATCGAAGAAAATGTTGCGAATTTCGAAACTTTCACCGACCACAAGCCTAGAAAGCATGAAATCCATCTTTAGTTCTTGATAGCCCTCTTCGACTGGAATATCGTAGCGTTCGCTGGAGAAGGCGTAACCATCTGCTGTAACACTAATACCATAGGTTTCCCCAGCCGGAAGAACAATGAAGAACTCTCCAGTTTCGGGGTTTGTCTTTGGAGTTGCAAGGACCTCGCCGGTGGCAATACGCTCAACGGTTATTTCCGCAAAAAGGGGCATTTTGGTGTCTTTATCT
Organism: bacterium; assembly: GCA_023145965.1. NCBI lineage: Bacteria > bacterium. The sequence goes on from JAGLDC010000078.1 coordinate 14,028, forward strand.
CTCACTGAACCGGATAGTGTAGCAACTACCTTCGGGCGCAAGGCATCGGAAAGCGGAAGCCTGTAAATATCAAAGCCGCCATAGCCACCTTGCCTGTCACTCGAAAAATAGATAAGGTCGCCTTTGGCGGGCACACTGAAAAAGTAATCCGAACCTGGAGTGTTGACTGGCGGCCCAAGATTCAAAGGTTCAGACCATTTACCGCTTGAATCAACCTCTGACTTAAAAACGTCCAAAAGCCCCAAACCACCGTGGCCGGCACTCGAAAAGTATATGGTTTTGCCATCGGGATGAATGAAAGGGCTGGCTTGATCACGGGCATTATTGATGGGATAACCTATGTTCTTCGCTTTATCCCAACCCCTTTCCTTTTTGGCGGAAAACCAAATATCTCTATTGCCAAAACCACCGTAGCGGTTACTAGAATAATACAGACAATTTCCATCGGCAGAAATAGAAGGATGACCATCCCAACCCTTACTGTTGACATTGTTGCCAAGGTTGCGAGGTTCACTCCAACCATCAACCACGCGCTCGGAAATATATAGGTCACAACTCCCGTAACTATCCTTTCTACCACAAGCAGTAAAGATTATTGTGTTGCCATCTGCGGAAATGGCCATACTACCTTCATTGGCCGTAGTGTTAATAGGTGAACCAAGTGAGACGGGAGTGTGCCACCTATTATCGCGAAATTCTGAAAGATAAAAATCCTCTTGTTCATCCTGACGGTTACTCGAGTAATATAGTTCCTTCCCAGAAGCCGAAACATAGGGTGCAAAATCCGAAAAAACAGAATTCGCGGTCGTCATATTTGTAGGCGATGCTAAATCAGCAAGAATATTAGTTTTCCCCGGCCTTTTACCCAAGGTATCTGGTGTAATCCCGGTCGAGTCCGAATAAAGGATTCCAGCTAAACATAGAAAAATCAATATAACTGAGTTTTTCATTTAAATATCCAATCAATAATTAATCTTATTCGATATACTGGCAAGTTTTGCGCCAAGTTCAAGCCTTTTATCGTAAACACCCCATTTCTTCTAATCAACCGAAAAATAAAAAGATACGACGCCCCGAGCAGTGTTACTCTGAGCAAAATATATGTTAATCCAATATCGGCTTATAATAGCTAAATTATTTTTGAAAGGGAAATGTTATCTCAAAGGTGCTACCGTTTTCGTTACTTCCAATAAGCTCGAGTTTACCACCTGCAGAATTAATAAATTTCTTAGCGATAGTGAGACCTATTCCTGTGCCTGTAGTTTTAGTGGTGAAAAGTGGATCGAATATCTTCGAGGCTATTTGAGAATCGATGCCTCGGCCTTCGTCAGATATAACTAGTTTAGCAATGTTCTCCTCAACGAAGAGGTTTATTGTAATCGTTCCGCCATCGGGCATAGCCTCGATTGCATTGTTGATTATATTCAAAACAGCTCTTCTCACACCATCGACAGGAATTAATATCATCACCTTATCTTTAAGTTTCATATTGAAAGCAACCGAATTTAATCTCGCTCTCGGTTCAAATTTTGAAACAATCTCTTCTACTAAACTGCCGAGTTCAACCGGAGAAATAACTCCAGCCGATGGGCGAGCCAGCGAAAGATATTCGCTTATCGTCCTATCTATCCTCGCGATCTCTTCATTAATGTAATCGATCATTTCTTTTTGAGCATATGTCGATGATTTGGAAAGCCTCTCTGTCGATGCTTTGATTATTGCCAGCGGATTTCTTATATCGTGAGCCACTCCCGCAGCCATTTGGCCCATGGAAGCCAGTTTCGAAGCATCAATTAACCTCCGCTCCATCTTCCTCATCATATGAGAAGTTGAAAGGAGTATTATAATTCCAGCAACAACCACAAACATGGAAAAAATGCCAAATAATAATAGATTTCGGCGAAGATCTGCCAGAAGCTTATAGTATTCGGCGCCGGCCTCAACACTTAATACCCAGTTTATTCTGCCAATTTCATCCTCGATAGGTGCATAGGAGCCCCTAATAAGCCGGCCCTCACCCTTATATAACTCTGTGGTCGAGGCCATACCTGAAAGCGCGCTATTAAAAGAAAGCCTATCGCTCTCAACAAATGGATAGAAATCGCCCTTTTTATAAGCGGATTGAGACGATAAAACTACATTACCGAGTGTGTCGAGTATGCTTATAGAATTGAAAAGACCCTGCGTATAAAAATTTCCGATCTGCTCAACTAAAAGCGAAGCGTAAAGACCAGTGGAATCAACATTATATGATCGAATACGCGCCGGTCGGATGGCCGAGGCCATAACCTGAGTCTCAAAAATCTGTCTTTGCGCCATACCCCCGGAGAGGGCAGGTTCTATTTTTCGATATTGCAACAGATTAATTAGATTGAAACCGATAAACACAACAGCAATAGCGATAGCCGTCCAACGGGTGAGAAGCCCGAGAGTGCTACCGGGAAATCGGCTCTCTTTTTTGGACATAAGAATCTATTTTCCCCTGAGCTGAACCAGCTTCCGCTCAATTTCGGGGGCATCGACTGCGGATGGCGAAAGCCTCAAATATTCGTCGAGCATATTGACTGCCATATCGAAATCTCCACGCTGATAATATGCAGTAGCTAGATTGGCGTAGGCCGAAGGATACAGAGGATTTACCTCCCGCGCGAGAGATAATTCAGCGATAGCTTCTTCGAACATTCCCATAAAATAATATACACCACCAAGGTCGTTATGGAATAGAGCGTTTTCGGGATCGATTTCGATGGCCTTTGTAAAATAATCCACTGATTTTTCATAGTCGCTACGCTTAAAGGCCACCCATCCGAGACCAAAATATGCCCATGAACTTTGGTCATCGAGCTGAAGTGCCCTTTCATAAACGGCTTCTTGCTTTTCAAGCTCCGCAAGCAGTCTGCCATAAAGAAAATGGAACTTCGCCTCCCCCTGATTCTGTTTAAGGAGTCTGTCATATTCCTCGAGAAGCACTTTCGGTTCGACTTCTCGAGCACGAATGAGTTGATACTGAATGTGTGCCTCGGTAAACTCGGGGTATTTATCGAGAGCAAGAAGGACCTCTTCTTTCGCTTGAGAAGTTTTTCCCTCTCTGTTGTATGCAAGACTGGCCTCATAATTGGATCTAGCAAGAAGATACTGTTTCTCCGATTTGCTTGTCCAACAACCGGAAAGCAGAACAGTAATTAAAAGCGTTAAGAACAGTGTTTTATACAAGTGCATATGTGAAACCCGCCGTTTAATGAACCCTAATCGCAAATCTTGCCATCGAGTTCGGGATGAATAAAGAAGAACTCCTTCTTCTCTTGGGGTGTCGGCATGAACTGTTCGAGATAGCGTAGTTTCATGCGTGCGATATCGGCAACACGCTCACAATCAGCGCAAATAGCGTTTTTATATATTTCATAGCAGCATTCGAAACGAAGTTTCTCTTTTATGCCAAGTCCTTCGGGTGGAACATCGGCGCGAGCCTTGCCAACACAAATATTCCCCTCGATAATTATTGCCTGACATGATTTAGGATCACAGCTTCTAGCTTTTCTGAGATATTGATTCGCCGAGGAATAACTGTTCATATCGACATACGTATCTGCTATGTCCAAAAGGAGCTTAATATTGTTCGGAGCTAGTTTTTCGGCTTCTCTAAAAGCCTGTTGAGCGAGATCATATTTGCCCTTAGCTGTGTGAACAAGACCCATATATTGATAACCTTTAGAGTCCTCGGGGTTCGCTTCGATATATGCATCAAGCGTCGCTACAGCGTTTTCATACTCGCCGGTATTTGCCTGCGCCCTCCCTAAGTTAAGAATATACTCAGTGTTGGAGGGATCGATTCTTGTGAGATTTTGATAGGCCTCGCGTACTCCCACCCAATTACCACGCACAAGATAGAGATCTGCCAGTTTTAGCCATGTGTCGATTTGGTCCGCGTCTGCCTTAACTGAATAATTAAACCAGACAACCGACGAATCGAGCATACCACGAGAAAGAAGAATAAGACCGATCTGAGTTGCTGAATAGGACTCTGTGGAGTCTAATTTATAGGCCATAGCGTATTCTGTGATGGCACTGTCGAGATATTCATGATTCTCGGAGGCTTTTCTCTGGAATAATGTGGCAATCCCGCGGTGGAGATAGCCTATCTCCGGGAACTTGGAGATTCCCTCTTTATAAACAGCAAAAGCGCTATCCGGTTGATCCATACGGAAATAGCTGTCTGCAAGGTATTTCCATGCACGGTTTTCCTCGGGATTGAGGTCATTAATTATTCTCTTAAAATGTGGTATTGCATCAACATATTGGCTATTTTTATAGTATTCCAAACCAAGAGATAAGGCTATTTTAATCTCCTGTTCAAGAGAATCGCTGCGTTGTTTTTCGGCCTCGGCGCGGGCAACTTCTTGAGCCTCGATCTGTTCAGCGGATGGTATTGTCGCACAAGATATGATAGCCATTAAAACAGTAGCTACAAAGATTGCAAAAACAATAAATCTCTTCATTTTTTCCTTACTTGATATTTAGCTTAATTTTAATAGTATATTCCTTATCATTCCGTTTGTCAACCCACGGGAATTATTAGGAAAACGAAAAAGGCGGGATACCCCGCCTTTTTCTAATCGCTGAGCTCGATCGCACCTGTCGGGCAAACTTGATAACACAAGCCACATGCCTCGCCAACACAGAAAAGCGGATTTATTTCCGCGCGCTTTTTCCCCTTTTCGTTGACCTCGCCGGTATTTATTGCAGGACACCCGAGTTTGAAACACTGGCCACAAGCAATACACTTATCAGGATCGACTTTGAAAGGCACTATCTTCATGCGTTTAATGTCCAGAAGAATGCACCTTCCGCGGTTGATAATAACCTTTGGTCCATCGAGGGTTTTTACCTTCTTTAAAATTTCGGTTATGTTCTCGATATCAAAAGCGTCTGTATCGAAAATATGCTCGATGCCTATAGCTTCAGCTAACTTGCGATAATTGAGTTTGGGGGATTCCTCTCCCATGAGTGTGATACCTGTCCCTGGGTGTTGCTGATGGCCGGTCATAGCCGTTATCGAATTGTCGAGTATGACCACCGTGATGTTGCTCTTATTGTAAACTATCTCGGCAAGGCCTGTCATACCGCTATGAATGAAAGTCGAATCGCCAATAAATGCTAGAGTGTTCTTGCCAAATTCTTTACCTCGTGATTTTTCCAGACCCTGGGCTATTCCAATCGAGGCTCCCATGCAAATGCAGGTTTCTCCCATTTCTAACGGGGGCATCATACCCAGTGTATAACAACCGATGTCGGTTGTTCCGGTGAACTTGAGCTTATGGGCAACATAAAAAATACCGCGATGGGGACAGCCGGGACACAGAACAGGTGGGCGCGGAGGCAGATTGGAAACATCGATTCTGTCGGGTTGTTTCTGGTTGATCATACTTTCACGGACTATTCTTTGCGAAAGCTCATTCGTAATTGGAATGCGTTCTTTACCTATAGAGGTTATACCTGCCGCTTTAAGCTTCTCTTCGATAAAAGGTTCGTTTTCCTCGATAACCCATAATTCATCAACCTCGGATGCAAAATCTCTGCAAAGTTCAATCGGGAAGGGATAACACATGCCCATTTTCAGGAAGCGTGCTGTCGGAAAAGCTTCACGAGCGTATTGATAAGAAATACCACTTGAAATGATACCTATTTTTTTACCATCAAATTTATAATCGCCTTCAACAACGAAGTTAATGGGTGTTGTTTCAGCATATTTCTTGAGTTCTGCGAGGCGTTTTTCAAGCGCAACATGGAGAACTCTCGCGTGTGCAGGAATAACAACCCTCTGTTTGAAATCCGGCTTGTAATCCTTCACTGGCACCTCGACCCTGTCCTTAAGATCGACCAAGCCGAGACTGTGGCATAGACGAGTGCTCATCCTGAGAAGAACAGGCGTATTAAACCGCTCAGACATATCCATACCGATTGCGACCATTTCCTTCGCCTCTTGGCTATCCGAAGGCTCCAGAAGGGCTATCTTCATGAATTCGGCATAACGGCGGTTATCCTGTTCGTTTTGCGAGGAGTGCATTCCGGGGTCATCGGCCGAGACAAGTATAAAGCCGCCATTGACACCGGTATATGCGAAGCTGAACAGAGGATCGGCCGCAACATTCACTCCGACATGTTTCATGGTGGTTATAGTCCTTGCACCTCCATACGAAGCTCCTACGCCTACCTCGACTGCGACTTTTTCATTCGGCGCCCATTCGCAATAAATATCATCCTTATATTTAACCACATTTTCGAGAATTTCTGTCGATGGCGTTCCGGGATATGCGGTCGCAACCTTAATTCCGGCCTCGTATGCGCCACGGGCTACCGCCTCATTCCCCGATAATAACACTTTTTCTGACATAAATAACCTCCATATTTAATTTATACAAGTTACTAAATTTAACCAATCGAGACCCTAAAATCAAACTGTTTATCGCTATTCTTTCTATTTGTAATATCCTCTCAGGCACAAATGCGATAAAATTCGATTATTGAATAGTGGCGGACATGAGGCTCGCTCGCTTATAATACATAAAATCTAAAGCGCAATTGAAAGCCCACAAGCCTGTGACTAAATGGATGACGCTGACCAAATATTCATTCAAGTATCGACATTGATGGCACTTTCTCACTGTGTTCGCGCTTTTATAAAAATGATGAAGGTGAATTAACAAGAAAAGGGGGTAAAAGAACCACCTATTCAATAATAATATCCAATACGTGAAATCCAATCCCTGTTTGTTTTAATGCTTGAAATTCAATCTCACAAATGGATAGGTTCTGTCATCGGTGGAATCTGATTTGGAAATAATTAAACCGTTTTTGGAAATAGTCTTGCCATTACCCCATGCTACTCCAACCTCGATTGTAGGTCTTAAAAGTGCAGATTTCAAAAACCAGAATTCAAAACCTCCCGAAAGATATAGACCGTATCCCTCGGCATATTTTGCCTCCGGGTTTTCAAGGAAGCGCATCTTATAAATGGAAGGTTCAGATGTTTTTCCTTGCCCAAAACCAGCTTTGATTATAAAAGGGAAGTATTTCCATACATTTCGGCCAAGGAAGACCTTTCCGCTGAGCTCATGTTCAGTTATCCATCCATGGGCTGTGGGGCGAAATGGATTGGAATCAAGAACAAAGATGTAATATAATTCGGAGGACCACAAATCTCCATAAAACCATGTAATTCCGGTTTTTAGCGCGGTTGGGAATGGTGAAAGGACAATCTCGTAATCGAATCCCGCTGAAATTGCTTTTTTTTGAAGCCCCGGAATAGCACCCGATATATCAACACCGAGCACCACATCTGAGGGATAAGGTCCGTAAGCATCCTGATCATCGACAACCCAGACTATCGATGGATTGAAATAAAGCCATTTTTTAAGTTGAAGCGATTCTTTTTCTCCAGAGTATAATGATATTTTTTTGCTCCAAAAACCGAATTTTTTCACCTTGAATTGGTTGAACTCGTCGTCCAAAAGCAAGGGAACTTTGCACCAAGTCTTAGAAGTCGCCAATTTGCGGCAACAAGGCTTCGCCCTAATCGCCCTTATACGCCTGATATAATGATAGCGATATGATGCTCGAAAATAACCGAATTTCAACGGTTCGAGGCGAACTTCTTCGGGGTCCTCATTGTAACTAAGCCATGTGATCGTGGGATAGTGCTTATCACTGAAAACTAATATCGGCGAGCGGTTGATCGAGTCTATATAATCGACCTCGCATTGCTCGCCCATCACACGTAAGTCCGGTTTAAAAAACCTGAAAGGTAAAGAATCTTCGGGGACTTCCATAAAAAGCAGATCAGCGGTTATAAGATTCATACCGATAGAATCTTCTTTACCCAGCATTATTTTCCGAGAGTTTCCAGAGATTATTTCTTTCCAATCAGCTCTATAAGAACACAGGAAAGAGTCGGGTTTCTGGCCCTTCGGAACACCCTTTATCAGAAAGAAAGAGGAATCGGATTTCGAATCGGGTTCTATAAAGGCAAAATCAAAATCTGGGTAATCTTCCCAGTCAAAATTTTCATACTTAACACGAATCGTATCCACGCAACCTGCAGCGGAAAAGAGGTAAAAATCGGCTTTATAAGCGTAAAGCGTTATTACGAATATTATTAGGGGAAATATTCTTTTTAGCAAAGCAGACATCAGACATTAAATCAATAATCAGAATGTTACATCAAATCGACTACCGAATGTCTCTTCCGATGGATTCTGAAACAGAAATTCCCTCTTTTGGTTTTCATATTTTTGGATATTACCCAGTTTAAAGGTCTTTTTCCCAACTTCCAGTGACACCGCCTCCAAGCGACCATGAACCGGTTTCGTTCGCATTTGCGATATCCTCTACGCGATATTTAAAATCGAACTCGAAACCGAATTGGTTTTTGGGTTTGTATGTCACTCCACCAAGCAATTCCGCCCCGATTGTGAGTTCGGTTTTGTCATCCTGTTCTGCTGTATAATCATATTGGCGAAAATTAACACCTAGACCGACACCGGTATAAGGGTCAAATACTCCGATGCCAAAAGGATGCACCTCACCATCTACAGCGATAGGGATATAGGTTATTTCTGCATCGTTGTAGTTGTATTGAGTCCAAGAACCGCTACCAGTAGCAGCGAGGAAGGCGTTAAAGCGATATTTTCCTTTAATCGTGAACATGGGCGCAATTTTTGCAGAACCTGGTGGATCGTAAATTTCGACTTTAGCGGTCAGCGATATATGACCTTTATCTGCGCTAAATGCAACAGATGCTAGCAAAACCACTAAAATCATCAGAATAAATTTTTTCATTATAGCTCCTTTTATTTTACAAATTACTTTTAGTTTATGGCATGTCAAGTGCAAAGCACTTAAAAGAATTAACTTGTGAAAAACCTTGTGTGAATATACATTCTATAATTATGAAATTTATAAAACGAAAAAGCGAAATTAAGGACAAGAAAAAAAACACGAAAATATTTCTAGGAGGGCTAAGGGCCATTGTGGAGACAGTGGTGGTGGTTCTTCTTTTAAGGGCATTTGTTGTCGAGGCTCACGCCGTGCCCACCGGAAGTATGATACCTACTATACTTCCGGGAGAATATCTCCTTGCTGAGAAGCTTTCATATCGCTTTGGCGACCCTCAAGGTGGCGATGTTGTGGTGTTTAAATACCCGGTCGAACCTAAAGTGGATTATGTGAAACGCTGTCTGGCGGTTGGTGGCCAGACCTTCGAAATAAAAGACCGTAAGCCCATTATCGACGGCCTTGAAGTTCCGGATAGTCACGCCCATTTCGAGAATACTTTACCACCCGTTCCAAATATCCTCGGCATTTCCGACTCCGACTGGCAGAAAGCATGGGAATCGCGAGACCTTTTTGGTCAGGTGATGAAGCTTGTCTCCCAGAAACCTGGCATTGTGAAATCGCTTTATGCTTTTGTGGCTACTTACGAGGCAAATAGCGCAGGAATGGAAATTGAATATGATAGCCTTAGAACAGCAATAACCAACATCACTCCTAAGAGCAACAGGTGGGACGAATATCTCAGGATCGCTTTAATCGAAGGCTTTGAAGCCTATCTTGACACTGATTTTTCCAGTGAAGAGGTCATTCCGATAATCAATAAAGCACTTACCTATAATATGCAGCAGCTTATTTATTTTTCGATCTCCGATAACTTCCAGAAGGTTACTATCCCTGAGGGTTATCTTATGTGTATAGGGGATAATCGTGACCAAAGTTACGATTCGCGTTTTTGGGGACCGGTTCCTCTCGACAATGTCAAGGGTCGCCCATCGATGATTTATTATTCGGTGGAAGTTCAGCCACCAGCCCCGGGTAAGACACCGACTATCTTCGATAATATACTGATAATATTCAAGAGTTGGTTCCACCCGAAGGAAATTCGTCCGGACAGATTTTTTACGCTTCTGTTTTAATTTATGAACGAGCGTGAAATAATTGTCGAGCTCAGAGGTTTAGGGCGTAAGAAACGGCGCTCTCTGAAGGATGAATATGAGTGGATACTTCGCGATGTTAATCTTAAGGTTCCCTCGGGTGACCGGTTGGCGATAATAGGTCCATCCGGTTCAGGCAAAACAACACTTCTTCGCATGATGGCCGACCTCGAGCCATATAATGAAGGTGAAATTTTTTTTAATGGGAAAAATTTAATTGAGATAGAGCCTACGGAGTATCGAAAAAATATTGGCTTTGTTCAACAAGCGCCTTCACTATTCGAGGGCTCGGTCGCCGATAATATTCGTTATGGGCCAGCGCTTGCCGGCGAGAATATTACTGATGATAAGGTAGAGCATCTTCTCGATTTAGTAGGACTTGCTTCGAGCATAATATCCTCGAAGTCCGATTCGCTTTCTATCGGTCAGATACAGCGAGTCGCCATTGCACGGGCGCTTTCCACAGGTCCGAATATCCTTATGATGGATGAACCTACATCGGCACTCGACATTAAAACTGCAAAGAAGATCGCTAATTTAGTTAAAAGACTTGCTATCGAATTGGATCTTACGGTGGTTATGATTCTTCATGATCTTGCTCTTGTCCGGGGTTTTGCTCTCGATGTGGCTTTTATTGCAAACGGAACATTAATTGAAGTCTCTGAGGCTAAGGATTTTTTTATTAATCCTCCACCCGAGTTTATCGAGCAAATTGGCATGCTAAAAAGCGGCGATGATTGCCATGAATGACATGCTTCATCTCTCGACATACTCGCTAATTGCTGCTGCTGCCATGGTATCTATCGCTGCAGTTGTTAGTATTATTCTCAAACTGAAGCTCGAAAAGGATCTTTTTGTAGGCGTTTTACGCTCTTTTCTTCAATTGATGGTTGTCGGTTACATTTTGGATTGGGTGTTTGTCCTCAACCGTTGGTATCTTGTTACATCATGGCTTCTATTAATGGTGGGTATTGCGGCATATAACGCTATGCGCAGACAGGGCAAAGGCTTATCCGGTCTCACCGGTAGGTTTTTCGTATCTATTTTTGCTTCAAGTGCGATATCTATAGTTCTTGGAGTATGCTTTATTATCAAACCAACGCCTTTTTGGGGGCCTCAATATTTAATTCCTATAGGTGGTATGATTATTGGCAACGCTATGTCTTCGGCGGCGCTTTCTGTTAATCGTTTATTCTCTGAGATGAAAAATCGTTCTGGTGAGATAGAGGCGGCACTTTCACTCGGCTCTGATGTCCACAATGCTTGTCTTCCGGCGGTGCGTGCCTCGGTGAAGACCGGCATGATGCATATTATTAGCACCACTATGGTGGTTGGGTTAGTTCATATTCCTGGGATGATGACAGGCCAGATAGTTAGTGGAGTTGAACCGAGTGAAGCTGTTCATTATCAGCTTGTGATTATGTATATTCTTCTGACCACCACCGCCTTATCCTCACTCATGTCAGTTTTGTTTGTCCGTCGCCTTTATTTTGATAAGAGGCATCACTTGCTCTTGCCGGAATAGAGGATTATTTTTTTGGTATTTCACTGTGATTTAGGGTAGATGCCAATCGCCATTAAATATTTCGATTTATTGATCTTCTTACCCTCCTCGGTCGCTGTCACGATTTTTGCTACGGTCGATAAGGAATAATTTTACATGATTTTCGACCGCAAAAATCCTCCCCCTTCCACCACTCTGTCACGGAATTTGCAGAGGGGCAAATTCTGCGCCATCGTCCCTGCCCGCGCCAGCGACCGGTCAATTATTTTTTCGAAGGCTTTAATGCGCGCCATCCTTCATTCCCGTCGGTTGAAACCGACGGCGAAGAGGGTTTTTACGAATCTCTGTCATTTTGAGTACAGCGAGGAATCTCGTCCGATACGAAGGAGATTTATTCTCTTTGGGTCGCAATGACAGGGTAATTTTGGAGATTTTTCGTCGATTTGCGCGCTCATGATCGCTTGATTTAAACCTCGCCGTATTCCTCGAGTTTACGGTAAAGGGTTCTTAGGCCTATGCCTAGTATCTCGGCAGCGTGTTTTTTGTCTCCGTCACATTCTTTGAGGGTTTCCAGAATGGCTTGTTTTTCTAGATCGCGGATTGGGATGCCGCCCAGGTTGTTATTAGCGAATGATTTTTTGACATGTATGGTCTCTGGAACATTTGAAAGCATTGGTTCTGGACTGAAGATAGCCATCTGTTCGAGCGCATGTTTAAGCTCGCGGATATTACCCGGCCAATCGTATTCCATGAATATATCCATTGCTTCTTCGGATAATCCGGTAAGCTCGCGTTCCAGTTGAATTGAGAGCTTATTAAGGAAATAGTCTATAAGGCGTGGAATATCCTCTTTCCTTTTGCGAAGAGGTGGTAGGTCGATAGTCACGACGCGAAGGCGATAAAGCAAGTCTTGACGGAATTGGCCCTGCCGAACTACCTCATCTAAATCGCGATTTGTAGAGGAGATTACTCGAAGATTGAGTTGTTTTGTTCCTCTTCCCCCGAGCCTCTCGACTGTCGAGTTTTCGAGAACGCGAAGCAGCTTTGGTTGGAGTTTGAGGGGAACGTCTCCTATTTCGTCGAGCACGATAGTACCACCGGAGGATTGTTCGAATTTACCGGCTCTACTGTCGATTGCTCCGGTAAATGCGCCCTTTTCGTGGCCAAAAAGTTCGCTTTCCATAAGCGATTCCGGTATAGCGGAGCAATTAACCTTTACCAGCGGTCCCTCGGCGCGTTTAGAGACTCTATGTATTGCGTCTGCCACGAGCTCCTTCCCAGTGCCGCTTTCGCCAGTGATTAGGACAGTCGAGTTTATCGGCGCAGCGGCCTTTATCCGCTCGAAGACCTTAGTTATTGCGGGAGATTCCCCGATTATTCCCATAAAACCAACCTCACCTAGAAGCGCACTTTCAAGCTCTTTTTGGCGGCTTAACATGTGCGAAACCTCCAACGCCTTATTGGTAACCGCTTTAAGACGCTTTATATCTACCGGTTTCGTGAGATAATCGTAGGCGCCCTTTTTCATGGCCTCGATAGCCGTATCGACAGTGCCGTGGCCGGTTACAAGTATCACTTCAGCGGAGGAATCCTCACTCCGAGCTATTTCCAAAAGCTCGATTCCGCCGATCTCTCCCGGAAGCATTAAATCTGCAATAAGAAGATCAATATTAAGCTTCTCGAAAAGCTTCTTGGCTTGTTCGCCGGTTTGAGCGGTGTGTATTATTCTATTGTCGGCTTCGAGGACCTCTTTCAATGCTTCAAGTTGTCCAATTTCGTCATCGACTAAAAGAAGGTGATCTTTTTTATTTTTCATCATTATATATCACTTTTGTATTAGCGTGGGAGCGAAACAGTGAAGCTCGTTCCTTCGCCGGCTTTGCTTTCAACACGAACGCTTCCGCCATGGTCCATCGCAACCCTTCGCACGATAGCCAGGCCTACGCCTGTGCCGTTTTCCTTTGTGGTTGTATATGGTTTAAAAATACGTTCGATACGGTTTTTCTCTATACCACATCCCTGATCCAATACAGTTATATGAACTCGTCGCGGAGTTTTACTAATAGTGATAGTGATTTCGTCGCCCTTATCGGAAGCATCACGCGCGTTGAGTATTAGATTCAAGAAAAGTTGGCGTAATTGTTCGGCATCACCACGGATTTCGGGAATTTCCTCTAATAAATCGAGGCGAAGCCTCAGACCAGAGTTTTCAAGTTCGGGCCCGAAGAACTCGACTAATCTAGTAAGCACCTCGACAATGTTAATCTTCACGAGATTGAGCTTTGGTGGTCTTGCGAAACGCAGGAAACTCGTAAGAATGCCATCCAAGCGAATAATCTCGGAGCGTATTCGAGTGAGTTTAGTTTTAGTTTTATCATCGCCATTTGAAAGCTTCTCATCGAGAAGCTGAATATTCATATTAATAGTATTCAAGGGATTACGGATTTCGTGCGCGAGGCTTCCGGCGATCTCCCCCAAATAGGCTAATCTGCTTTGTCTTTCTATTTCCTGCCGAAGTCTCTTGACTCTTCTAACCATGAAACCACCGTAGGCAATCGCAGCGGATATTCCTCCAAGCGCAAGAGCGAAAAGCACTCGAAGTAGATTCCCTGCCATGTCAGTAACCTTGGCAAGCTCAGGAGTGAGGCCCTCTTGGGGTATCCCCGCATGCAACATCCTACTTCCCGGCATAGTAACGGCTATATCGTAAACTGGTATTCTTACTCCCGGGCCGGTTAAAACGAGTGGCAATATCCCAATATTCTGTTCTTTTCCAAGATTGAGAGCTTCCGCGATTCCCATATTGAAAACAACTCCTCCATCGGAGTCGGCTGCAACTATATAAACAAAGCCATATTTTTCTTTAATTTCCCTAATTCGAGCTCTGTCGTTGGGTGAAATAAAACCCTCTTCGAGCCTATCAGATATGAATCCGCTTAACTCTCTGGTGTCGGTGAGAGCGTCTGAAAGTGTTGCTTCCAATAGTGTCTCAGAGAAATCGGCGAGATAAAACCGGCTAATGGCATAGGCACCTAAGACAACTGCTACGAATACTAGCGCTGCACGCATGGCGATTTTAATAGCCTTTTTTCTCTCCTCAGTTCTCATCATACCTTGCCTAAAATAGCGTAAGCAATATATGAAACATGGATTGCTATTCGGCTTAAGTCGGAGATCAAGTCGAGGTGGATTGTGCTTGTCTCGGATGAATATTTAACTCCCGCATGAAGTCGTTCGATATGGTTTCTGTTGAGCTGTCTTTGCTTTTTAATTATCTCTTTTGTTTTTTCGATGATGTCTTTAGCAATTGAAGTGTCCCTTAAGGCAATAAGATCCAGGGATTCTTTCAAAAGCGCCTTAACTTCGTTATGGAATTCTCTGATTTCAACAAGGCCTTCTTTGGAAAAATAATAACCCATATCCAATCTTTTAACGACATGCTGTGAGAGGTTTTTACTGACAACATCTGCTATATGCTCGAGCTCCAGCGTGATAGTTAGAAGCTCGAGTTCGGTGCGAGATTCCTTAGCTGAAAGTTCTGATTCGGTTAGCCGTGTGAGGTAATCCGTGATGGCTTCCTGTTCTATGTCCACCCGGTCATCGCGTTCGACTATTTCAATTAAAAGCTCGCGGTCATACTCTTCGAGCGCAATCATAATATCCTCGAGCATGGAGAGAACGATATCCCCTTGTCTTAGTATCTCTCTTGCAGCGCTCCCGAGCGCCAGTGAGGGGTTATTCATGGCATTCGGTTCTAAATAGATGGGTTTAAAACTATCATCATCGTCAGAAGCCGGCACTATTTTCTCGACAATTTTTGAGAGAGGTTTATTGAATGGCAAGAACACTATTGCGGCGCTGAGGGCAAACATCGTATGAAGATGGGCGATAGCTCTCGCCGGGTTGTCGCTGAGATAATTAGCAAGTTCGATGTAATATTTCGAAAGCACAAAGACTATAATACCTGCGCATGATCGGATTATCAGCTCCGTCCATGCGACACGCTTGCCTTTTGAACCGCCGCTTGCTGCACCGATAAATGCGATTCCACAACTTCCGATATTAGCACCTACTATAAATGGCAAGGCAGTCTCTACATCTATAATTCCACTGAACCCAAGCGTTAGAAGAAGTCCGAGTGTTGCAGCGCTTGATTGAAAAAGAAGTGTTATACCTGCAGCGAGAACAGCGGCGAAAAACGGGGTTCGCGAGAAAAAGCCTATGGCTTCGGAGAAAAAGGCCTCTTTAACCAATGGAGTTGTGCCCTCGGTGATGAGGTGCATTCCTAGGAAGACCAGACCGAAAGAAAATATCGCACCACCTATATCGCGCATCCTATCGGAGCGAGTGATCTTCATTAAAATGAAACCAAAAAGCAGCATGGCCGGTGCCCATGGATGAATCTTGAAAGCTAGTAGCTGAACAGTGAGTGTCGAGCCGACTCCAGCACCCAGAATTATGCCCACAGCATTCATCAACAACAGAAGGCCGTTGTTAGACAACGCCACAATCATAAGCATAACAGCAGCTGAGGATTGAAGCGATAGCGCGACCATTAAACCAAGCAAGAATCCGCGTAACCTTCTATTAGTCATACGTGTAACAACAAGCTTGAGGCTAGCGCCGGCAAAATCCTCCAGCGATTTAGTCACTTTGCGAATTCCATAGAGGAAAAGGGTGACACCACCGAGTATCTGAAATATTAATAGAGTTATGTTATAATCATTTGTCATTTTGACAATAAGATAGAGCTACACCGCCGATAATCAAGTAAAAAGTTATAATGAATATCCTTATTGGTTTATTCATTTGTATTAAGAAAGCAATTAGAGGCTCGATGGCACTTTTTGGAGGGCGTCGTTCTTCGAGGCTTTATGCCTCGAAGGCAGGCTGGAAGCTGGCAGAAAACTGAGTTTTATATCTATATTGAATTTCGGCTTCCAGCCGATTTATTTACCGATGGAAAGATTTCTTTCCTTTCGGCAAATAAATTCGACGCCCCCCAAAAAAACTTATATTTGAAGTTTGGTGATTTGATCTGCGCTCTGGTTATAGAGTGCCATAATAGCGGTCGCCTGCATCGCCCAACCCTGGACGAATATACGCATTTTCATCGAGTCGCTTATCGAGTGCGGCAAGATAGATATCAATTTGAGGGAACGTGGTTCTGAGCTTATTCATGCCATCGGGTGCACCAATTATACCGCAATAAACGACCTTATTAGGTTTAAGCTCTATAAGCTTTTTGGCAGCGGATACTGCACTTCCGCCGGTCGCAAGCATAGGATCGAGCATAAAAACAGTTTTATCAGAAAGGTCCACTGGAAAGGAATCATAATAGTAATGGGGTCTGAAAGTCGTTTCATCTCTGCGCATGCCAATATGATATATTGAAGCGCCGGGAAGAAGCCTGAGAAAAGCTCTTTCCATACCGAGACCGGCCCTTAAAATCGGCACGGCTATTACTTCCTTTTCGGAAATGCGACGAACTTTAGCTGTTTCGAGGGGGGTCTCTATTTCTATTTCCTTAAATGGTGCGGAGCGTAGCGCGGTGGCTACGACCAAACTCGCCAATGTATCGGTTCGAGCAACATACTCAGAGGTTGTTGTTGTGCGATCCCGAAGAATGGATAAAAGATGGGCGACTGAGGGTTCGTTTTCAAGAATTACTGGTTCCATTTTTTTCTCCATCGATGATGTTTGAAACAAAATAGTGAGAAATACATGCTTTCGCAAGTTCTATAAGTTGAAATGGGAAATTTCTTGAAACATATGATTCAAGTTAAAATCCCATAAGTAAGTTTTCGAGGAGAACTTTATAATTGAAATATATACTTGCTGTGCAACGAATATTAATCAAGGAACTATACAAAAAATAGGCACCGAGCATGCCTACCATTTACTTTAACGCAATTAATGGTATTTTTATTTGATAAAGAACTTGCATTTCATTCGCCTCAGGCATAAATTTACGCATACTCGGTTGATTAAGCCGAAGAATTTTATTTAAATGCCCCATTAGCTCAGTTGGCAGAGCAACTGACTCTTAATCAGTGGGTCGGAGGTTCGAATCCTCTATGGGGTATTTTTTATTGATTAACAAACAGAATGTTGATAATATTGTTATGATATGCATAATAATATTAGCCTAAAAATATTTGCTATTTGAAAATTAAACATCGAATACTCGATGGACCGACCATATTTTGACACCTCTTTTCAAGAGGGGGCGAAATGGATTCGACGGTATCCAGCGAGCTGTAACCTGCGAGTCGAGTTCCGGAAGCTCGTAAATAATCCGGAACCGCAATAAATGCGGAATATGATTACGCACTGGCAGCTTAATTAGCAGCCACGTTCCGGGGGGAGTGACGCTCCAAACGCCTTCTAGTGAACGCCGTAAAAAGGAGCGCGTTATAGAAGGACTTTCGCGCCGACTGTAACAGCTATTATCGCGAAATAGCATTTGGTAAGCCCTGCATGGCGGCGAACTAAAGGCGAATTTAATAGCCCTGCTACACTCGTAGATGGTTACGGAAAGCGTTTATCGGACCCGGGTTCGATTCCCGGCGCCTCCACCACGTTGACAAAAAGGCCGAGCTTTAGCTCGGCCTTTTTTCGTAAAAAACGTATTACCGTTTATTGCTATTAAATATCACAGCTATCGGTATCGATAGCTATTTTGGTTGCTTCATCTTCACCATGAACTACAGAAACCAAATTTTTCTGTGCTTTCCTAGAGAATTTATCCGCAACAGAATAGAAAATTGGGACGTATAGCAATGTAAAAACCGTAGCCGTGATCAGCCCACCGATAACCGTAAGCGCTATCGGCGCGCGCATCTCGGCGCCATCGCCGGAGGAAAACGCCATCGGGATCATACCGAATATCGTTGTCAACGCCGTGATAAGAACCGGTCTCATCCTGTCAAATCCACCTTGAATTATAGCATCCTTCATGCGGAGACCGGAAACCCTAAGCTTATTTATATGATCGACAAGCACGATCCCGTTATTCACCACAATACCCGCAAGAATAATAACACCTACGAAAGAAACAACGGAAAGTGCCGAACCGGAAAGAAGGAAAATCCATACAACACCAATTGCCGCAAGCGGAAGCGTAATCATAATCACTAAAGGCTGAATGAGCGATTCGAAAAGCGCGGCCATAATCGCATATACAAGCACAATGGCAAGAAGGAGTGCAATCGCAAGGTCCTTGAAGGCGTCCTGCATATCCTCCTGTTCACCGGAAATATTGAAATCATATCCGGGTTCAAAGTTCTTAACCAACGGAGCGATTTGCGCCTTGATGTCCTTTACGATACCGCCGACATCCCTGCCCCGACGGTTACCATAAACATGAACAAGTCTTGTCTGACTCTCGTGCTCGATTTGTAAGGGGCCTTTACACTCGACGAAATCCGCAACCTCTTTAAGCGGGACTATGCCCATCGGTGTGGAAATCGGTAGATTTTTTATCTTTTCTATTTCATCCCGCTGATCTTCCCTAAGCCTAACGCGGATATCCGTCTCCTCACCAGCCTTATCGCGTAGTCGTGTCGATACACTGCCTAGTGTAAGGGTAGTAATTTGACTTGCAAGAAGGTAAGTCGGAACACCAAGTCGCGATGCCTTTTCTTTGTTAATTCTGATCTCGATTTCCGGTTTACCTTGTTCCACACTTGATCGAACATCTTCAAGACCGGGGATATCCTTTGTTAATTCGACTATTTCAAGAGAGTAATCCCTAAGTTTATCCAGATCGTCGCCGAAAACCTTAATATCTATATCGCCTTTACCGGAACTCATCATGTTTATCTGGCTGAATTGAAGCTTGATTCCTTCATAATCAGGAAAACGAGATTTGATTTCCTTAGTTATTTCAGCCTGTGTCTTTTTGCGATTTGCGTCGAGAACAATCATCACCATTGATTCGTTCGAGTTCTCTGGTCCAAAAGTCATCTGTGAATTCGAACCGACCATTGTCATAGCTTGGTTGACTTCGGGTATATCGAATAGGATATTTTCCAGAATCTGAATCTTTTCATCGGTAACTGATAGTTTTGTTCCAACTGGAAGTTTCATCCTGACAATCAACATATCGTCATCGGATTTCGGGAAGAACTCCGTTCCAATGAATTTGAAAGTCAAAGCCGTAATCACAAGCCCAGCCAATAGGAACAGCGTCATCAAACCCTTGTGATTGACGCTCCAGCGTAAAACCGATCTATATTTCAAACGTAACTTCGAGAAGAAACCCTCTTTATGCTTATTATGTTTGCCCTGTTTCTTGAAAAGGATCGAGGCTATCATTGGAACAATTGAAAGTGCTACGATAAGACTACAAATCAGTGCAAACGAAACAGTAAGAGCTAATCCGCGCGTAAGCTGACCCGCGAGTCCCGATGAGAATACCATCGGCAAAAATACGACAATTGTCGTGAGCGTGCTTGCAGTAATGGCCATAGCAACCTGATTGGCACCGTCCTTAGCGGCTTCGCTCCTAATCTTACCCATCTCGATATTTCTGTATATATTCTCGATAACAACAACCGCGTTGTCAACGAGCATACCTACTCCCAAGGCCATTCCTCCAATAGTCATTATGTTAAGTGTGTATCCAGCTAATTTAAGCGGTATAAACGTTGCGATAACAGAGAGTGGAATAGCAATCGAAATCGCAAAAGTCGGGCGCCAGTTGCGCAGGAATATCCAAATCATCAATATCGCCAATAAACCGCCGATAATTGCAGTAGATCCTGTAGCAACCGAGGTGCGAATAATCCAGTCATGCATATCCATGCCGAATCCATAGCTAATATTATCCGGTATGTTGACCATAAGCTCTTCGATAGCCCTTTTGACATCTCCACCGACGGAAACGCTATTCGAACGCGACTGCTTGAATATCATCATCAAGACGCCTTCTTCGCCGTTCCCGCGTATGTATGAATTTTTCTCGACTAGACCGTCCTCGACTTCGGCTATTTCACGAAGATGAATCGGTTGTCCGAACGGTGTCGCACCAATGACAATATCTTCTACCTCTTCAACGCTTTTAAATTCTCCTATTGTGCGAAGCAAATATTCTTTTTGCCCTATATCGATATTTCCGGCCGGCATATTCATGTTGTGTGCGGCCAATGCCGAACTGATATCTGAAGGTGAAATGTGCAACTCGTGCATTTTCAAAGCATCGAGATAGACATGAACTTCTCTTTCATCTCCACCCATAACAAGAACACTAGCAACTCCCTCGAGTCGTTTAAGGGGAGCGGCTAATTTGTCTTCTATTAATTCTCGAAGAGCTTTTGTATCCTCCATTCCGACGAAATGGATTGACATAATTGGCATTTGTCCGATGTCAAATTTCGATACGTAAGGTCTTCGAACGTCTTCGGGTAGAAGACCTATTGCCTCGTCGAGCGAAGCTCGAACATCCTGTGCGGCAAAATCGATATTCGTGCCCCATTCGAATTCGAGCATAAGAATTGAGATATTCTCTCGAGAAACAGAATGCACTTTTTTAAGATTGCTAACCGTGCCGACATAGCCTTCGAGAGGTTCTGTAACAGTTTTTTCTATTTCCTCTCCTGCGGCGCCAGCGTAGACTGTTGTGACTGTAACCATCGGAAATTCTATATCCGGGAGAAGATCGAGTCCGAGAGTCCATAGAGACCAAATCCCCATAACAACAAGGATAAGCGCGAACATGGCAATGGTTACACGTCGCTTAACTGAAAAATCGGGTATTGTCACTCTTCAACCTCCTGAACGACGTAAACTTCAAGTCCATCTTTAAGACCGACCGCCCCTTTAGATACAACAGTATCCGTTATTTCGAGACCAGAAATAACCTCGATTATATCGCTTGTAATAATTCCGATTTCAATAATCCGTCTGCTTGCTTTCCCTTTGTCCACAACAAATACTATACTATCGTTGACCACCGAAGATCGGGGTATAATCATTGCATTGTCTTTAGTCGATGTAATAACACCCACTTCAACGAACACTCCGACTGGAAGATTATTGTTCTTATTATCGAGAGTAATTTCACCGCTGAAAAGACCGGTATATGGGTCTGCTCCTGGAGAGATATTCCCCAATGTGCCTTCGAACATTTTATCCGGATAAACATCCGAAAAAATACGTGCCGTCATACCTTTTTTAAGATTTGGGAAATCCTTGGCAGCAATCTCTATGGGAAGTTTGAGTTTATCGGTTTTAGCGAGACGAAGAATCCCTCTAAGGCCAGGGGCGTAGACATCGTGTTCGTTGTAATATTTTCCTACAATTGTCCCTGAGAAAGGGGCCCGAAGGTCAGTGTTATCCAGAACCTGTTTGTAACCCGCCTTAGCTGCCTTATAACCTGCTTCTGCTTGGTCGTAGCTTTGCGGGGCTATTAGACTGTCTTCATACAGCGCTTTAGTTCTCGAATAAGTCGTTTTGGCGGCATCATATTGCGCCTTAGTTTGGTCGAGCGTTTCACCATTCATTCTCACTAATAGTTGATTGAATTTAACCTTATCACCTACGCCGACGTGAATCTTCTCAATTGTTCCAGGGATTTGCGGAAAGACCATTATATCTTTGCGTCCTTCGAGACGCCCCGAAAACTTAACCATTTTTTCCAAGGTGGTTATTTCCACTGGCTTGATTTTAACGGATGCTTTTTCCTGCGCGATATTTTTAATATCATCGCTTTTCCCGCATCCTGCAATAGAAGCGATAAAAATCACGAATATTATCCAGATAATCCTCGTCCTCATAATTTTTACTCCTTTAAGAGCGAACTAATTGCCGCTTCGTATTGAACGACGGCGAGTTTTAAATTTACTACAGCAGAGATATATTCCGCTTGAGCTTGAATAAGTGTACTATTTGCATCGAGAACATCGGTGTTAACCGCCATGCCTGTGCTGAACTCGGCTTCCGCCACACGATAACCTTCGTTAGCCTGTTCGAGCTTAATTCGGGATACATCGAGGGATTGAGTTTTTTCCTCGAGGTTATTGTAAAAAATTCTAATCTCCATCTCCGCCGCGCGATGCACCATATCGAGCGTTTCCTCTGCCTCACGCCTCTGAGAATTTGCTTTGCGCACACCAAAAATCCTCTCTCCGAAGGAAATCAGAGACCAGCTTGCTGCGAGAGTCACATTCCATGAATCGTAGAATTCTTCTTCGAGAGCTTGATTTGGACGCTTATACGACCAATTAAAAACACCGACAACATCAGGTGAAAAAGCGCCCAAAGCGATTAGTTTTCCGGCTTTTGCCGCATCGAGGCCATATTCGAGCATTTTTATATCAGGCCTGTATTTAAGCCCATAATCGAGCCCCCATTCCAAGGAAGCCCACGAAACCTCGATTTGTGCTGTATCGGGATCGAGTTCAAGAGTTGTGTCAGCCGGAAAATCGAGAAGGAAGTTCAAGACGAGTCTCGAGGCTTTAACTGCATTTCTCGATTGGATGATCATCAAATCGATTTCAGAACTTGCAACCCGCGTCTGAAGGAGGTTGTTTCGGCTGATAAGGCCTTGTGTAAACATACCTTCGATTACTTTAAGATGCCCATTCATCCGTTTGCGAGCTTGTTGCATCGTATTTCCAAACAAATCAGCTTTAACAACCCCATAATAAGCCTCTGAAATGCTAACAGCGGTCGAACTTTTTTGATTTCTAAGGTTTTCTTGTTGAATCTTTGCGCCATTTCGTGCGGCGCGGTAGCCATTAATTATCTTACCACCAGTGAAAATTGGCTGTTGAACTCCGAGGGTTAAGTTATAGTTATTCTGTTTGCCCATTTCTATACTCATCCCACCGAACTCAAGCGGCATGGTCATAACAGGGACTTCATCGAGGCGAGTATATGAACCGTCCGCCGATGCATGCGGAAGCAGGCCTGTAAATGCAATTTTTGCGTCCTCTTTTGCGCTATCTCTTTTATAACCGGCCGTAAGAACTTGAGAATTTGCTTCGAGACCACGGGAAATTGCCTCTTGGAGTGTTATAGCTCCGAGGCTAAAAGTTACAACCAAAACGAGAGATACTCGAATTATCAATTTCATGAATTTTCCTTTATATTTATTTGAAGCCCAAGCGTAATACTATGAATCCCATGTCACATTTTTTTCAAAGACCCATTAAGAATAAGTTCAAAAATTACTTTTTCTTTATCTAGTAGGTTGAATTCTCCTCCTGCTGCAATCCACTGGCCAACGCTTCCGGTTGTTATTGAAATAATCATTAAGGCAAGATCATTTGAAGAGATTTTAGGATTGAGTTCATCCTCGAATTGTTCGATATGCATTTTTAATTTTTCCAAAAATACACCCATTCCTTCAAAAACTTTGCGATGAATCTGTTCTTTAGGGAGACATTCTTGCTTAAAAGCCTCGGACATCATTGCAAGATAGAAGTTCCGTTTATTTTCTAAAATTTCAAAAGATAGATGAATATATTTTTTAATTCCTTCAGAGAGGCTTTTACTTGCGGGAAAAATCTCATCGATAGATGAATTCAGATTTGAAAAAACAACATCGACTGATTCTACAAGGAGGTGGTCTTTACCATCGAAGTAGTTGTAAATAGTCCCTTTAGAAAATCCGGCCTTATCGGCGATTTCTTCCATGGATGTGTTGAAATAGCCTTTTTCTTCAAAAAGAACCTCAGCGGATTTAAGGAATAAATCCTTATTTCTTATCCTATCTTTTTCCCTTTGTCTCAATGTTTCCTCTTTAAATAGTTAAGTGCACCAAACAATACAGTATATTTAATGACTCAGAGTTCAATCTTACAAAATTTATTTTACGAAAACATTTTTTTTTTGCAAGAACAAACAAGGTTTTTTATTAGAAATTAGCTATGAACTTTTCCTTTATTGATTTTGGGTTTCACAAGGATTTGCCTTATCGGTGGATGAGAAACACTTTCCCGCCCAGCGCTGTCACGATTTTTGCTATTTCTCAAACTCAGGAGTATAGCCAGTTATTTTCGCGCGCAAAAATCCCATAGCCCCATTTTCTTCCCTTCCCGCGCCAGCGCACCTGCATGGAATTTCAACCTTTGAATATTTGAGCCATATGCTTGTTGTTCACACATATTGGTTTTTGTTTTGGAATAGGATAAATTTGGGTGTTTAATTAAATAGAGATAAGGTTGGTGTGGGAATTAATCCAAGTGATTTAGCGTGAAAGCCAGATTTTGATTTTCATGGGGGGCTATCGTCTTTTGGATAGAGTGGGTATGATGATTCGTATAAATGCACTTTAGGCTTGATTTATATTTTTTCTTGCAAGAGAATCTATTCGTTGAATTAGGACATCGAAATCGTAGGGGGGGATTAAATAATCATCTGCGCCGAGGCAGAATGGAATCTCGTCTGTTTCTTGTGGGGTTTTGTCGGTAATTAAAAGCAATGGAAGGTCTATAAAGCAAAGGTGCGAACGGATTTCCTCGAGAAAATCGACAGCATTACTATCAACTGTTTTATCGATAACGATAAGTGCTGGTTTTTGTTTATGTAGAAACTCGATTATGCTATTTGGGTTTGAAAGGGCGATAGTATTTAAGCGCTTTTTGATTAAGTGTTTTTCGACTTTATTTACAATTTTTTCTTCGAGGCCACAGAGAAGCACATCGAGAAATGGCAATAAATCGTCAACACTGGTATCCCTGTTTATAGGTTTATTCTCTTGGTCGTTTTCATCTGAGACGAGGTTATCGCGGCTTTCAAGTTGTTTTTCGGATTGTTTTTTATTAGTGGATGTTATACCATGACTGACTTCGTTAGATTCGCTATTGTCTTGGTGTTTTTCATTGAGCAGATACACGGATCGTGCCGTCGATTTCAATTCTGTGATGCCTTTATCTATCAATTCGAGAGCTGTGAGGTTCATGGGTTGCATTCCGCTATCGATTGCCTCGGCACGAACCTTATTTTCCGATCCTGTAGCCATAGTGTCTTTTACACGAGTATTTAAAACAAGTAGTTCTATCGCAGCAGTCCTACCAAGAAAACCAGTCCAGTCGCAGTGAGAACAACCTTCGCCGATAGAGAACCGGATATTTGGATTGTATTTTCTTGCGGTTTTCACAAGATACTCTGGTAGCTCGCTTTTTTTCGCATCGCGTTTGCAATATGGACATATTTTTTTAATTAGTCTTTGTGCTAGAATACATAGTGTAACTTCTTTGATAACAGATACATCAGTTCCAAGCTCTTTAAGGCGCGAGATCGCGCCGACAGAATCGTTTGTGTGCAAGGTAGAAAACACAAGATGACCGGTTTGTGCTGCCTGAACGGCTATTTTGGCTGTTTCTGGATCTCTAATTTCACCAACAAGTATAACGTCTGGGTCTTGCCTAAGAACCGATCTCAAACTTGAAGCGAAAGTAATTCCGCGTTTTGGGTTTACTTGAACCTGATTCACTCCTTCTATTTCATATTCGACAGGGTCTTCGATAGTTGTGATATTAATATTCTTGTCTTCGCTTTTGAGATATTCGATTGCGCCATAAAGCGTGGTCGATTTGCCAGAGCCGGTAGGGCCAGTGACGAGTATTATTCCTTGCGGGCGTCTTATCGTATTTAGGAAACGCTCTAGTGTTTCGCCAGTAAATCCAAGGTTTTCAAGAGATGAGAACATCGTTTTTCCATCTAAAAGGCGAATAACGACCTTCTCTCCCCATATCATAGGTAATACTGAAATCCGTAAATCGAGGGGTTTACCGTCGATTTTGACATGTATCTTGCCATCCTGAGGTGAAAAATGATTTGCTAGGTCCAATTCCGAAAGCACCTTGATACGGCTAATAAGAGGGGGGCCGATGAGTTCGGGAAAATCCATTTTCGCGATGAGTTCACCATCGATGCGGTATCTAATAAGAACCTTGTTATCTTGTGGTTCGATATGTATGTCCGATGCTCTGTGTGCAAAGGCATCTATGATTATAATATTTAAAAGTTTAACTATTGGCGCTTGAAGAGTTTTTTCTTCGGCGACCGATTCGATGATCTTCCCTCTATCAAAATTTTCATATTTGATATTACTATGTTTATTGCTGGTTCTTTGCACAAGACCTTGAATATAATTATCGGTGTTGTAAAGAAACTCGATAGCCTTCTTGACATCACTAAGAGTGGCAAGTTTATAGGTCGCTGGCCTATTAGCTATAAAATTGACCGTGTCTTTACCGGCGGTATCGAATGGATTGGCGATAGCAACAAGAAGGCTTTCGTCTTTAGCCATTTTAAGCGGCACTAGGTTAAAAATTTGTGCGTCTTTTGGTGGAATAATATTGGATAACTCTACTGAGGGTTCCAACTCATTGATATTGGCAAGAGGTATCTTAAAATATGCGGAATAAGCCTCATATAACTTTTTCTCGTCGATCAGTTTTTCTGAAACTAGATTCCCAAAAAAGTAGAAACCGTTGGATTTGATTTTTTCTGATCCGATAGCTTTAGTATAGGCCTTTTTATCTACATATTTATTTTCGAGAAGAAATTCCAGTATTTTGGCATTGAGATTTTTATACATAAGCCTTAGATCAATTGTATCTATTATTATAGTATAAGATAACTCATGGATTTAAATTGGCAAGCCTTGAATCCCAGAATTAACCAAAAATAAAAAGTAGGAATAAGATAAAACAATAACTACATCTCGTTGAATATTATCTCGCCGGCAACCATGGTCCATACCGCTTTGCCGGTAAGCTCCCACCCTTCGAAAGGAGTGTTCTTCGATTTGCTGGCAAATTTAGAAGAATCGACCGTCCATTTTTTTGTGGGATCAAAAATGCAAACATCGGCGTTTGCGCCCTGAGAAAGGGTTCCGGCGGAAATATCGACAAGACGCGCAGGATTTGTGCTCATAAGCTCGACCATTTTTACGATATCGATAACGCCGGTATTAACCAATTTGGTGTAAATCAGGCTTGCGGAGGTTTCTAGACCAATAATTCCGAATGGCGCAATTGCAAACTCACAGTCTTTATCCTCAGGTGGGTGAGGCGCATGATCGGTGACAATGCAGTCTAAAGTGCCATCTATCAACGCCTCGCGAAGTGACTCCACGTCTTCCTTAGTGCGAAGTGGTGGGTTCATCTTAAAATTGCTATCGAAATCCGAATTCACAACATCTTCATCGGTTAAAATAAGATGATGCACAGCAGCTTCTGCCGAAACTGCGACTCCCTTAGCCTTAGCAGTTTTGATTATTTCGACACTTTCCTTTGAACTTACATGACAAATATGGATTCTAGCCTCAAGGAACTCGGCTAAGAGGACATCTCGAGCGATCATGCCAGCTTCAGCAACCGAAGGAATGGCTTGCATCCCCACGATTCCGCTTGCTATTCCCTCGTGCATGTGTCCTCCTCGCGAAAGGTCGAGGTCTTCTTCGTGCAGAAGTAGAGGAAGCTCGAACATCTTTGAATAAGAAAGCGCGTTGCGTAAAAGCTGAGAGTTCATCACTGGTTTTCCATCGTCGGAGAAACCTGCCGCGCCTGCCATAGCAAGATCATACATCTCAGAAAGCTCGATCCCCTCGAGTTTTTTGCTAATTGTCGCAATCGGATAAACCCAACAATATGCATCCCTTCCACGATCATAAACAAATTTGACCAGCGCTGCGTTGTCTAAAGGAGGATTTGTGTTAGGCATACAGCAAACAGAGGTAATTCCTCCACGGACTGCTGCAAGAGAGCCAGATTTGATGGTCTCGGCATCCTCACGCCCCGGTTCCCTGAAGTGGACATGAATATCTACTAAACCCGGGAAAACGAATTTTT
>JAGLDC010000079.1 GCA_023145965.1 bacterium
TCCGAAGCATCCACAATAGTCCGGTTTTGGTAGTTCTTCTTTCCACCCACACGAGCGATGATACCATCGTCGATATAAACATCGGTTATTTCGTCGATACCGTTGGCGGGATCGATGACTCTTCCGCTTTTAATAACGAATTTTGTGTTATTATCCATTTTCACTCCGATTCGAGTTAATTGCGTTCAACATTATTCTTTCAGTTTTTTCAACGATAACATCCCAGCCTAACTCTGTTTCAGCGAGTTTTCTACCATTTTCAGCAACATTGTCGGCGTATTTTTTATTCATTAAGAGCGATCTTATAGCATCGACTGTGGCCTCTGCTGTTCCGTTTTTTGCGGGCACGAGGGCGCCCTTTTCAGCGAAGAAATTGTAAACTCCCCAATCGGGTGCGACAATCGGTATCGCCGAAGCAGCGTAAGTTGAAAGCCGCATAGGCCAACCTAGTCGAGCTGTAAGTGGCGCAGACCACGTAACGGCAATGTCGAGCGCACGAATATAATTCACGCTCTCGTTCTGTGAAACACGTCCTGTGACAATGAATTTGTTTGTTACTCGGGAAGACTCGATTTTTTTCCTAAATTGATTTTCAGCAGAACCTCCACCGACAATGAGGCATTTGATTTTTGGAAATGAAAGCGCGAGTTTTTCAACTACTTCGATAATGGGACTATCTAAATGGTAGGGTAAAATGCTTCCGACATTGCCTATCAAAGGACCATCATTTGGAAGACCAAGTTTTTCCCTCAATATAGATTTTTTAATTTGGTGATTATACAAATTTATATCGACGCCATTTGGAAGAAAGTGAGTTTTATTGGGATTCGGGTCGAAACCCGCGAGAGTTTTCCCTAGTTCGGGTGATACGGCTATAACTCCCGATGAGATGTGAATACGCTTTTTAAGTGAGAAATACCAATCTAAGAGCGCTGCTGCTTTGGATTTTAGGCTAGCTCTTTTAGCCTCATCTTTAGCGGATCCATTCACCTCTAGAATTACTGGTAACCCCGCTTTTTTTGCATCTAAGAGTATTTTATTTCCATTATAAAAATCTCTCACATAGGCAATATCGAAGCTTTTGCGGTTATCTTTAATCCATCTACCTGCAGTTCTAGCCCAAAACGGTGCTTTTGATATATTCGAAGGAATATATTTTACTTCGACGGCATCGAGTGAATAGGGCTTAGCAAACTCGGGGGCAATAATAGTAACTGAGTGTCCTCGAGAGGCAAGACCACCGGCGATAGCTCCTACATGAACCGGAACTGCTCCTTGCTGTGAAAGCGGGGCGTATGCAACATATAGAACTCTCACGCCGTTTATACTTCCCCTATTCTGGGAGCAAGTAAATAAAGAATAGCCATTCTCACTGCGACACCATTTGTAACCTGCGGAAGAATGACAGAATAATCAGAGTCCGCAACATCTTGAGTTATTTCCACACCACGGTTCATGGGTCCGGGATGCATCACTATATGGTCTTTATCCATCATCTCGACAAGGTTTTTATTGATTCCCCATACAGCAACATATTCCCGAAGCGAGGGAATATAGCCAGCGGTTTGCCTTTCAAGCTGAAGTCGCATGATGTTCACTACATTTGCGTCTTTGATAGCTTCCTCGATATCGCATGTAACATTGATACCCCACGTCTCGACACCAACCGGAAGCAGTGTCGATGGTGCGCAAAGTGTAATATCTGCACCGAGGGCTTTAAGCCCAATTATGTTGCTTCGAATAACCCTACTGTGAAGTGCATCGCCAACAAGACAGACCTTGATGCCTTCCAGGGTTCCAAAATGTTCGTGTATAGTGAAAATATCGAGTAATGCTTGTGTTGGATGTTCATGGGCACCATCGCCAGCATTGATCACCACGGTTTTACAGCGCTTCGAGATAAAATGCGGCGCACCAACAGCGCTGTGTCGCACGACGGTCATATCTACTTTCATTGCCCATATGTTATCCACTGTGTCTCGAAGATTTTCACCCTTTTTCAGGCTACTCGTGCTTGCCGAGAAATTAATAACATCTGCACTGAGTCTTTTTTCTGCAAGCTCGAACGACATACGCGTTCGTGTAGATGGCTCAAAAAAGAGATTTGCAACGGTAACACCCTTTAAGGTTGGTAGCTTTTTAACATCGCGTTCGAGGACCTTTCTAAATGTCCTCGCATGATCGAGAATTTCAAGTATTTCATCGCCCGACCAACCTTCAAGCCCAAGAAGATGCTCTTTCATATAATTCTCCCGAATATCGAAGGGAATTTATTCCTCCGATTGTTTTTTTTTCACTTTTACGACCCGGTCTTCTCCATCGATGATATTGACTCGAACCTCGACATATTCATCATCTTTGAGACTGACTTTTTTGCCGACATAATCGGCGCTAATTGGTAGCTCACGACCACCTCTATCCACTATGACTGCAAGTTGAATACTGTGCGGTCTTCCAAAATCTATGATTTCATCTATCGCTGCGCGAACGGTCCTTCCGGTGTATAAAACATCATCCATCAGGATGATATCCTTGTCTGAAACTCCAAATAGAAGCTCGGTTCCCCCAACATCTGGTGTTTCGGTTATTTCCTTAAAATCATCGCGATAAAGTGTTATGTCTATTGTGCCCACCGGTGGTCGTATGCCCTCGAGTTTAAAAATTTCATCTGCCAGGCGTTTCGCCAGCGGCACTCCTCGGCTTCTAATTCCGACGATAGCAAGGTCCTTCGCGCCGGAATTGCGTTCTACTATCTCAGACGCTATTCTTTTAACGCTTCGCGAGAGTTGAATACTGTCTAGAAGTTCTATCAATTTGCCCCCTTGTTTATAAGCTTAACAAAAAATAAAAATATATCTTCTACTGTCAACAACTAGTTATCGAGAATAATAAATGAATAAAAAAAGATAAGAGACAATAAGATCGTTATCAGAGAATAAGATGATCCGAACAATTTTGCCATAACGGCGCTGTCACGATTTTTGCTATTAATTGGTTCGAGCATTAATAGTAAGATATTTCTGCGCAAAAATCTCCACCATACACCTCGCTGTCACGGAATTTGCAATTGCGGCAAATTCCGTGACAGCGCCCTTCCTCGCGCCAGCGCCGTTAGTATTGTTATTAATTAGCGTTTCGATATTTTGGAGCAATCATCTTGAAGATAGGAGGGCGCAATGATTTTGGTATTGAAGCAGAAGATAGTGAGATGAGTTTTACAATCTTAATCTGCAGACTTTTCCTGAATAACGAGCTTCCCGTTTTTATTTGGTTATAGCTTGACCTTTTAGGCTAATTGAGTTATTTTCCTAATATGGAGTTTTTTTATGATGAGAATCTCGATTTAGTCAAGATAGCTTTAGCTGAGGATATTGGTTCAGGCGATGTAACTTCTTTAGCGCTTGTTCCTGAGGTCTCCATTCTTGAAGCGCGGATAATTGCGAAGGAGAGCGGTATTCTTTGTGGTTTACCTATTGTTGAGCAAGTGTATTCTGTTTTAGATTCAGCAGTTGAGGTCGAGCGTTTTTTTGATGATGGCGACTCGGTCGAGGCGGGATTCAGCGTCGTTGAGGTCAAAGGACCTGCTCGTTCAGTTCTTGCTGGCGAGCGGACCGCGATGAATTTTTTATGTCATCTTTCTGGCGTTTCTACTGTATCGAATCTTTTTTCAAAAAGGCTCGAGGGGACGAACTGCTCAATTTTGGATACTCGTAAGACGACACCTGGAATGCGTGCTCTCGAGAAGTATGCGGTTACTATCGGAGGCGGCAAGAACCACCGCCTAGGGCTTTGGGACATGATTCTTGTTAAAGAGAACCATATAATAGCTGCAGGCGGTTTTATGGAGGCGATGGAAAGGCTTTTTTCAAGCGGTTTTCCTTCGGTGCCTGTGGAGGTTGAAGTGCGAGATATTGAGGAGCTACAGATTGCTCTTAAATTTCCAATCGATAGGGTAATGCTCGATAATTTTTCGATAGAGAATATTATTAAAGCAGTAGAGTTTCGCAGAATTCTAGGCGCTAAGGTTCCTTTTGAGGTTTCGGGAAAAGTTACACTAGATAATTGCCGGGTATATGCCGAAACGGGAGTGGAGTTCATATCCAGCGGATCGATCACGCATTCTGTTCGTGCCCTAGATTTTAGCATGATCGCGAAGTTCCTCGAAAACAGTGAGGAATTGTAGTGAACAACCGTGTTTTAAGAGTAATCCATTTTTTGGTATATGCTCTAGTGCTTGCAATAGGTCTTACAGCCGGATTTATAGTATTCGACAGGGTTCTAATGCCTGCTTTCACTCGCTCTAAGGGTGTCCGAGAGATACCAGATGTCGTGAATTTGAGCGAAACTGATGCTGAAGTTGTTGCTTCCTCTTTTGGATTCGATTTTAGAGTATCGCGAAAAGAATACAGCGACAGTATCGCGGAAAACATTGTTATTTCGCAGAGACCGGAGCCAGGTTCTAAAGCGAAAAAAGGAAGACGGATATCGGTTGTCGTCTCGTTGAGCACTGAACTTGTGCAAATACCCGATGTTTCCAGCGCGCATATACGTCAGGCCAGGCTTGAACTCGATGCATTCGGACTTTTCCCGGGGGAAAATATCTATGAGAACTCGGATTCGGTCGAAAAGGACATAGTTATAGCTACTTCACCGCCTATTGGCAGCGAGGTCGAGATAGGCGACTCGGTGGATATTATAGTTTCACTCGGCTCAGAAAGAGCGCTGGTTAAGGTCCCAAATTTCATGGGTCAGAAGGTGGAAAACGCTCAGGAGATAGCCAATAATGTGGGGCTTGGATTAATTATTCAGCACCGTAGGATACCTTCGATGCAAGCCGGAACTGTCTATCGCCAATCGCCGGAGGCCGGAGTTCTTCTCGAGAGAGGTAATGCCGTTGTGGTCATTGTGGCGCAAGGGGAGGAGTAATAGTGGATAAATATGGGCTTTTGTTAGCTAAACTCGAGGATGATCGAACAAGTGGTTCGGAACAATTATTGGGCCATGTTCTGGATATTCTAAGAGAATCATCCAGCGATCTTTCGGTTTCACCGGAAGAGCAGGCGACACTCCTTGAGAAGATAGTAGGAATAATAAACGAGAAGTTCATTGAATTAGCACCTTTGAGAGATATTGCTTCGAAAATCGCTTCGTTATCGAAAGAGAACCTCAAGAAGTCGGCTAATGAACTCGAGGGTCGTATCCGTTCCAAGATTAATAGCGAAGTAGCTTCATTAGCAAGAATAGGGGCGAACCTTGTCCCGCAGAACTCGACTATAGCGACTATTAGCAACAGCGATACTATCGTTAATGTGCTCTTTAGGGCGAAAGGAATGTATAAGGACTTCCATGTTATAACCGCCATTTCCGAACCAGCCGGCGAGGGTAGGCTTATGGCTAAAACTCTTGCTGATAAAGGTATCGATGTA
Organism: bacterium; assembly: GCA_023145965.1. Classification (NCBI taxonomy): domain Bacteria; species bacterium. Next base: position 5,427 of record JAGLDC010000079.1, read on the forward strand.
ACTCTTGTTCCAGATGCTGCTATGGGATATGCAATCGAGCGATCAAATATGGTTATGGTTGGCGCAGATGCTGTTACAGGCGAGTTTTTCATCAATAAAATCGGTTCACTTCCAATGGCGTTATCGGCGAAGCACTTCAATATTCCATTTTATGTTTTTGCCCGTCTCGATAAATTCTTGCCATCTCGAAGCCTTCCTCTTTCGCGGCGCTTCATTGGGCCGGAGGAGTTAAATCCGCCGGAATCGGAATTGATAACCGCTAAGGCACCGCTTTTTGAACGGATACCTCATTCACTTGTTGATGGAATAGTTACTGAAAGCGGTATCATTAAGCCCGAAAGGAACCGCTTAGAAATAGCTGAGGTTACGAATGATTAAAGCTGTTTTGTGGGACCTCGATGGGACTATTCTCGATACAACCGAGCTAATTTTGCTTTCATATCGTCATGCTTTTGCGACTGTGATTTCGCGCGAAATCGAGGATAAGGAATCGTTGTCGAATTTCGGAGAACCATTGATTTCGGTGATGACAAGATATTCGCCTAAACATGCAGAGGCGCTAATGAATGCCTACCGAGACCACAACCACAAACATCACGATAATTACATCGAGCCATTTGCAGGAATTATCGATGCACTTGCGAATATCAAACGCAGGGGATTCAAACAGGCGATTGTTACTAGTAAAACAGAATGGCTCTCGCGGCGCGGGTTGAAGCTGTTTGAACTTCTGGGCTATTTCGACGAGATTGTTGGATTTGAATCGACTGAAGAGCATAAGCCGCTACCTGCACCAGCATTAGAAACTATCAGAAGAATGAAGGTTTTGCCGAGCGATGTTTTATTTGTTGGTGATTCCTTGGCTGATTGCCTTTGCGCCGAGAAAGCTGGAATAAAATTCGTTTTCGTGAAATGGGGACCAAACCCGGATGCCCTCGGTGAGAAGATACCAGATTATTCTATCGATGATCCGAGAGATATTTTATATTTATTGCCCGAAGTTGGGCCGAGAATAAGATAAATGAGAGGAAATTATTGATGAAGAACGCAGCATTTTTCATAATTCTATCGTTAGCAGCAATGCTTTGTTCCTGTGGGAATAACGGCAACAACCCCGAGTCTGAGGTAACCGATGTGGAACTCGGGTCTAACTGGCTTTTCATGACGGATTCCGAGTCGATAGCTATAAGCGCGAGTGCCTTCAATGGAGAAGTAGCTGTCAGCGCTGATTTTGATTGGAGTTCCTCCGATGCTTCTGTTGCGATTGTAAGCGATGGTATTATTACTGGTATCGGTGCTGGAACGGCCCTTATTACAGCAGATGCTGAAGGTGTTTCATCCGAACCTTGCACCATCCATGTTGCTGATGAATGGATACTCTATTCGGGTTCAGATAGTCTTAGGATAATCACTCCAGATAACACCCGCGATATGGCTATTCCCGGAACTTATTCTGCTATAGGCGCAATTCTTCGCTTCGACGACGGTATAATCTATGTTGCTGAGGCGCAATATACTTTCAACTATCTGTATTTCCGCCCTTTTAACAGTAACAACACACAATTTGTGTTTTCAAATTTCATTGAACCTATTTACGACCTAAGGCTCTCTTCTGCTGGCAATATCTTGATGAGCAGGTATTTGAGTTACAGCATATTTTCCTTTCCCTCTGCAAGCGGCCTTGTAAACGATTTGAATAGCTATATCGATTTTACTCTGGGTAATGTCGATATACGCGAATTCGATGTTTCACCATCGGGCGGGTTTATCATAGATGCCACAACTTCGGCCGGCCCACGGATGTTGTTTGTATCGTCTGATGGTGAACCGGGGGATACACTTCTTACAACAAATGGCAAAAGTCCTCGCTTTTCACCCGATGGAACCAAAATCGCCTATGGAAATACCGGAAGAATATGGCTTGCCGATGTCGAAACTATGACGAGAACCGAGCTTCTTTCCGAAGGTTCGTCTATCGATGGCATTTCTTGGTCACCGGATGGAACGCATATCGCGATGTGCGTGAGGAACGCCCTGGGTCAATACGAGTTGTGGGTTGGAAATGCTTCCACCGGTGAAAAGGTCAAACTTACCGAAGCGGAACCTTCTAATGAGCATTTTTCCCCTCAGTGGATAGAGTAAGCTTTAGCCGACACACAAAAGACACGATGTTATTATAATCCCACCTCGACCGCGCCGCTCCAGTGGCCCTCTTTCCCCTTTGCGATTGCGCGCACACGGAATTCGTGCGCGCCGGTCAAGGTCGGGAGAGGGCAGGAATTCGATTCGCCCTCGTAGAAAGCCGTCCAGTGGCCGGAAGCACCCCCCGCGCGATAATGCGCCTCGTAACGGTCGGCATCCTCGATGGCCCCCCAGATTATCACGCGCGACGACGAATCGTATCGGAAATTCGCCGGCGCGGGCGGCCTATGCTTGGTCCACACCCTCGATTTGGGAAGCATACCGAGGTCGAGGAAATTCAATCCCTGCACCCCCCACACGAGCACGCCCATTTCGTAAATCAGCTTGAGCCGGTGGGTGTCTTCGCGGAATCGCTTTTGCATCGCGACCCGCGCGACTTTAGCCTTCTCGCGCTTGGTTCGTGCTGTCGAGTGAAGGTCGCTCATCTCGTTGCGAAGCGTTTTCAGCGAATCGACGATATGGTCGGGCAAAACCCACGTCGCGCCGTCCGCGTTGTAAATATCGTTCTGCCCGGCGAGATCGTCCACCGATGACAGGATTCCCTCGCGCGTGATCGGCGTTTTGCCGTCGATTGAATACGCGCGGATTATCTCGTCGGCGTTTTCCTGCGACGCGATTATCGCTTTGAGCAGGGCTTTGGCCCGGACATATAGCGCCCGCGTCTCGTTCTGCTTGCGGCGGAACGCTCCGAAGGTCATTTGCGCGTCGTATTTCTGAACGCGCGCCTCCCCTCTGATTTCTTCCCATTCGGCCTCCGTGTTTTGCGCCCAAAGGAGCAGATCGCCGGTCACTCCGAGTTCAACCGCAAGGCTGTCTATGTTACCGCTAAAATAGATGTACCTTTCGCCTCTGATAAGAATGTCGTCTTGCGAGAAGTTGTTGCTATGAAGAGACATATCTACCTCCTATTTTGCCCTGTCGAGCCGCGTATATCGTTTTCGTATTGTTCACTTTTATTATTTTATCATAATAATATAATTATTAATCCATAATTATCAAATATTATTTAGGACTTTATATATTTTTATTTAATACTCTTATAATTATTTTGGTGAATTACAATATATTAGTTTATCATATTTATATTTTATTAAATAATAACATTTAATTATTTAATGATTATGTATTTTAATCGTCATATAATTATTCTTATTATATTTTAAAAGTATTATTATATTATTATATTTTGTAATTTTATGATTTAATATAATTATTGGACAAATAGAAATGATAATATTAAGATATAATCTTAATATGAACCGAATAATATTAGTTATGTTAAAATATAATAACATTATTATACGATAGAATGTTATTATGAATAAATAAAATAGGGTTTTGTGAAAATAGAATATTAATATTAAGCGATAGAATAATGATAATGTCGCCTTGAACCCTCATTAAACGGCCATCCGTAGGGGACGGTCTTGTGCCGTCCCGTCGTTGCTGTCAGCGCAATCGCCCTCACCCCGGCCCTCTCCCAAAGGGAGAGGGAGGTTTTGCAAGTCCTTCTCCCGCTGGGAGAAGGACTTAGGATGAGGGCAATTACCGGAACGCGGGCTATGCGAACCCTACACTGCGGAGCATCCCCGCGAAAAAAACGTTAATCCTGGGATATCATCGAAAGAGTCTCTCTATAAGTTCAGACTTGCTTATCTTCAGGTGTTTCGCGATTTCATTGAGAATCGAATTCAAAGTCCCTAACTTCAGTGGCGAATGGGCAGGTATTGTTATGCTATGCGTTCCATTGAGTTCGGTTTTCAACCTGCAATGGCTTCCGGTTTGGTGATCGAGTTCATAACCGAACTTAGAAAGAGACTTCACCAAATCTGAGCCTGAGAGGTCGCGTGGCAACTTCATACGTAGACAACCTCGTCGCGGACATAATGAAGTCGAACAATTCGTTGCAGGTTATCGTTGAAATGACAGTGAACGGCGTCCGCGATCATATCGTGTAATTCCTCGATCGAGTCGGTTTGTGTGAATATCGGCAGGCCGAGCGCCCTTGCGTTGTAGCCGCCCTCGATGTCCTCTTCAACGAGGAATACTATTTCCGTTTGACCGGGTTTATTCTCTAACAATCGAACCTCGCTTTAATAGCAGATATAAGTCGCCGTTTGGTATGCAATATAATCTTTTCGCATTATGATTGCAATTTTTTCCTCGCTTCGATATTTCAATTGCGCCCGAAGTCCTGTCATCCCCGACCATAGCACTGTCATTCCCGACCTGATCGGGAATCCAGCCGATTTCTGCAATATCTGGATTCCTATTTTCATGGGAATGATATGTCAGCGCAATCGCCCTCACCCCGGCCCTCTCCCAAAGGGAGAGGGAGGTTTTGCAAGTCCTTCTCCCGCTGGGAGAAGGATTTAGGATGAGGGCATAAAAAGGGCGGATCATAAATGACCCGCCCTTAGGGGAACCAAACTATATTAGGCTATTAGTCGCCGACCTTCTGGAGATTGAAGTTCAAACTATAAAACCTAACCCCAGTGGAGGAGCCCAAGTTCCTGAATCTGAAGTCGATATAATCATCTTCTACGAGATAAAGGAAGCCGGAGACCGTCGCGCCGTAGAAGCCGTTAGCGTTGGTAGTTCTCATTCTGAAAGTGAGATTGGACTGTTTTACACCGTTTTTGAAGACGGCGTATTCATATTTTTGGTTAGCGCCTTGCGCTTTGACCGATGCGCTATACATAATGAAATATCTACCTTCGCCTAACGAGCCAATAGTAAAGGTTCCAGCCGACGCGTTAGGGACTATATAGCTCGAGCCGGAGGACAAACCTGAAGTCCCGCTAGTCCATTTATACCAAGTTCCTGAAGTTACCGGGTCATAGAGTGTGCTATCGTTTTCATACAATTCAGAGTAAGAGTATATAGTCGCTTCGACCTTCATGTCCGTCCAGTTCATCTTTTTCACCTGGCCGGTCGAACTGTCCGGGACGAGGAGATAACTTCCTTCAGAGGTGTCGGGGATATCACCGATGTAGAAACTGTCGCCCGCATAAAGGTTCTTCGTAGCGTAAGCGTAACCGTTCGTTCCGACTATGAGGGAGCCGTCACCGATCTTGATAGCGTTGTCCGACTCGAAGCGGGTCGTGTCGCCGTCGTCGAAAATGCGTAATGAATCTGCGGCGCCTATCCCGCCGAGCAGCGTATCGGAGAATTCAATATTGCCGTAGGTGCGGAGTATACCGTTATAATCTGATGAGTAGAACTGTGATGTATAATCGGTGCCTACAACGACGTGCCTTCCGAATGCGAATGAATATTTACCAGAGACGGTATCGGCATATCCGCAGGGAATTGCAGAAAAGCTGTCGGATACTGCATTGTATTCTCCTCCGCTGATTACTGAACGAAATCCACTTGCGATGTTTCGGTTTCCGCCGGGGATAATGGCACCATCGCCTGAGGCTAAATTCCTATATCCACCGCCGACTGTGGCACCATCGCCGCTTGCGATGTTTGAGAATCCGCCGCCGACCGTAGCAGCATCGCCGCTTGCGGTGTTTTTGTATCCGCCGTTAACCGTTGAATAACCAAAAGCTATGCCGCTTGCTATGTTTTCCTGTCCGCCGCCAACGGTGGCGTAATCATAGCTTGCGGTGTTACCGAATCCACCGGCTACGGTGCAGTATTTATAATTCTGTCCGCTGGTGCCGGTTTTTCCGCCCACACCGAGGTTGACATGGGTGGAGTCGGCGTTGCCGTAAAGGGTAGCACCGCTTCGAGCGATGCCCCATTTCCCGCCGGTCATAAGGGTGGTGTCCCCACCATCGGTGACATTATAAATCCAGTCGGTATCGGCGCCCGTTGCCGCTATTGTTATCGAATCGCCGGTTTGGGTTAAAGTAATGTTCGAGCCTTCGACGAATGTCACGCTATCGGGAAGCCATGCGGAACCGTTGGCGCGAAGTTGCTGGAAACCGAGATCGTCGCCGTCGGCGATGTCCGCCGGGATGTTTCTTAAAGATCCCCAATAAGCTATTGTCGTGTCGACGTCGTCGCCATCGGCAAGATCGGCGGGGACGTTGGTTAAATTATCCCAATGAACCTCGGCATCGCCGGAGGTTTGAAGATCGGTAGTATCGTAATATGCCGAGAGTGTGTCGAGCAGGGCGTAATCGCCGAGGGTGTCCCAAACGACCGATGTGTCGGCGTATGCGCCGAGGGTATCCCAATCGACCGAAATCGGGTAATCAAGCGAGATTATCGCTTTTCTTACCTCTGTCGCGTGGCCGTTCTCTAAGGCAAATCCAATAAAGACGTCGCCGTCGGATGCGGTTTTCAGTTTGCCGCCGGTCGCTGTCGTAAGACGGTCACCGGCTGTGACAGAAGCCTCCATTCTTGCTGGGAAGATGTCCGAGGAAGAAAGAAGGTAATAATCGGTTCCCCCATCGGGGAGCACGGCAACAACGATCCCCGCGACCGAAGTATCGCTATCTCCGCAGACAGTGATTTGCCCGGACGCATTTAACTTCACCATGCTGCCCATCTCGACAGCCGTTCCGCTGTCCTCGACGCGGTTCTTTAGTTGGCCAATCAATGGTAAAGCTATAAGGATTAGCGCCAAAGCGGTTATTATTGTTGAATTTCTTTTCATCGTGTTCCCTTTTAAAAATATTTATCCAATTGAGATAAGCGAAAAAAGTTTTATCAAAATTGGGGCGCCTGAAATAGACGCCCCATGAAAAGGCTAATTTTGAATAGCTATAATAGTAAGATCGCCTTCAATAATCCTACCGCCGTTACCCCAGCCGTCGGCAAAGCAGCGAACGGCGTAATCGTTGGCCGCCGCAGGAGCCGTCATGACATGAGATATGCTAACCTCTTTAATCTCATACCAGTCGTCGTCCTGCAGGAAAACCGTGTAGGACTTCAAGACTGTTGTGTTAGTGACGTCGTATATCTCGACTGTAATTTTAGCGCCGTTATAATTTGGGGTTGTAGTATATTCATCGCTTACTATAACAGTAGCACTTAATTTAATCTCGTCACCTTTCGTGGCGAAAGAAAGAGTGGGGATTGCAGTCGTTGGAGTATCGTCGAACTCGAGCATAGCTGTTCTACTCGCTTGAGCTATATCCTGACCGAGTTCTCCCTCGAACGTCACCGTGCTATCGAATATAACCGGGCCGTTGAAATAGGCCGTATCGTCGCCGAACGTCACCGTGCTGTCGAAGCTCGCCGTGCCGTTGACATCGAGATTTATATCGACGATTACCTCGTCGCCCTCGAA